>NZ_JBPQTX010000091.1:0-23159 GCF_051386555.1 Streptomyces sp. URMC 126 | reverse complement strand
GTGCCGGGGCGGGTACGGGGACGGGCACGGCCGTCGTCCGGGCGGCGAGCACCTTGACGATGGCCGAGGCGAGGGTGGTCTTGCCATGGCCGTGGTGGCCGATGGCGCCGATGTTGAAGTGCGGCTTGGCGGTACGGGTGAACGCGTGCTGGGACATGCTGCGGACTCCGGTTCTCCGGTGCTGCGCCGGACTGGATCGTCGTGGGCCCCGCGGCCTCGCCGACCCTCCCCGTACGGGGCCGCCGGGGACGATCCGGGAAGGGTCAGCGTCGCGTCGTGACCGGAGTTCCGACGGGGACACCGGGAGGCACGGGCATGCCGGAGGGCATGGGCGTGCGAACGGGGTCGCCAGGGTGGGCAGCCCCGAGCGCGCCCGCGGGTGCGGACTTCCGTGCGCTGGGGACGGACCGGAGCATGCTTCTGATGCTCGCTCACGCCGTCGGAGGCGTCGAATGGTTTTCACGGGACGACGGCACGGCGCGGGCGCGCGGCACTCGGCCGCCGGTCGTCGCATCGTCAGGCCGTTTGTCCACACCGCCTGACGACGGCGTTTCCCGGCCCCCGCCGGCCCCGGAAGGGTCCGGACATGGGGCCGGCTCCCGCGTGCCGACGCCCCGGTGGTGCCCCCGGTGCGTGTGACGCGAGCCCCGCCGCCGTCACCGTCCCGGTCCCGCCCTCCCCACCGCTTCCGCGGCCTCGGCCCCCTCGTGTCGCGCCCGTTCCCCCTCCTGCCCCCGCGCCACCACCACCGCCAGGCCCACGGTGACGGCGGCCAGTGCCGTGAAGTACAGGAGCGCGCCGTGGAAGCCGGAGAGGACGTCGGGGCCGCGGGTGGCGTGGAAGATCGCGCCGGCCACCATCACGCCGACGGAGTTGGCGATCTGCTGGGCGGTGGCCAGGAGTCCGGAGGCGACGCCGGACAGGCGGGTGTCGACGCCGGCGAGGACGAAGCGGATCAGGGTCGGAGCCACCGCGCCCGCGCCCAGCCCGTTGAGGACCAGGAACACCGTGGCCGGCACGTCGGCCGGGTGGAGCCGGCCGGCCGGGAGGGTGGCCAGTCCGAGGTAGCCGACGGCCATCAGTGCCGGCCCGCAGGTGGTGAGCGGGACCGCCCGGCGGGGGTCCGCCCGACCGGCGGCGACCGAGGCCACGAGGAACGCCGTGCCCAGCCCCGCGTAGAGCCCGGCCGACCCCAACGGGCTCAGCCCGGCGCCCTCCTGGGCCGTCTGGGACAGCACCACGTAGAACGGCACCTGCGTACCGAAGAACGCCAGGCACAGCACCAGCCCCACGCCGAAGGTCCACCGCCGGAACAGCGCCGGATGCAGCAGCGGAGCGCCGCCGGCGCGGGTGAGGCGGCGCTCCCACCGGACGAAGCCGGTGCCCGCGGCGACCATGACCGCCAGGGCGAGGGCCACGCGGCCCGGCCCGTTCCCGGGCAGCGACCACGGCAGCACCGCCGCGGCCACGGTGACGGCGAGCAGCGCGGCCCCGGGCAGGTCCGGCCGTCCCGCGCCGGCCCGCGGCCGGCCGCCGCGCGGCAGCGCGCGGCCCGCCGCCAGCACGGCCGCGCAGACCGGAATGTTCACCAGGAACGCCGACCGCCAGCCGCTGCCGGCGAGGTCCAGCCGGGTCAGCACCCCGCCCCCGAGCTGGCCGAGCGTCGAGCCCGCGCCCAGGACCGCGCCGAACGCCCCGACCGCCGCGCCCCGGCGGGCGGGCGGCAGGACCGTCTGGATGCCGGCCAGGACCTGGGGGAACAGCAGCGCCGCCCCGATGCCCTGGACCGTCCGCGCCGCCACCAGCACCTCGATCGAGGGGGCCAGCCCGCAGCCGACGGAGGCGAGGCCGAACACGGCGGTTCCGGTGAGGAAGACCGGGCGGATCCCGTACCGGTCGCCCAGCCGGCCACCCGTCACCAGCAGGCCGGCGTACGCCATTCCGTAGCAGGCGACGACGAGGTACGTCTGCGCGTCGCCCGCGTCCAGCTCCCGCTGGACCACGGGCAGCAGCACGTTGACCACGGAGACGTCGAAGATGGCCAGGAACTCCCCCACCAGCAGCACGCACACCGCGAGCACCGCGCCACCGCCCCCGTGCGGCTCCCGCGCCGGTCCGCTCACCCGGTCGTTCCCCCCGCCGCCGGGGCGCCCCGGCTCAGTCGCAGCAGCCGGTACTCCACCACGCCGTCGCGTTCCCGGACCGCCCGCGCGGCCACGGTCGTCAGAACGACGCCGGCCTCGTCGGCCAGCCGCCGCAGCGACGCCGCGTCGCCCCTGCTGCCGAAGCCCAGGAGCGCGTCGCCCCCGGGGCGGACGCGGTCCGGTGCCTCCCGCAGGAACGCCCGGTGCGCCCGGTATCCGGGGTCGACATAGGCCATGTCGTGGAGGCTCAGCCGGGTCAGCCTCTCGGGCGCGAGGACGAAGTTCGAGTGCCAGAAGACCAGGTCGAACGTCTCGTCCGGGGCGAGGCCGGCGAACATGTCGCTCTCCCGGCACCGCACCCGGCCCGCGACACCGTGCCGGGCCGCGTTGAGCGCGGTGTTGCGGACGGCGTGCGGGTTGACGTCCGTCGCGACGACGTACGCGCACCCGGCGAGGGCGGCGCTGACGGCGATCACGCCGGCGCCGCAGCCGATCTCCAACAGCGTGCTGCCGCGCGGGAAGTCCAGCAAGCCGAGGAAGGTTTCGGTGGACGGCGAGTACACCGGCGGGAAGACCTCGTCGAGCAGCGTCCAGTCGCGGCCGGCGAGCGGGAACTCCGCCGGCCGGTCACGGCGTCCCCGGCTCTCGCGGCTGCGCCGCAGCGAGCCGCGGTAGTCCGTGACCGGGGAGGCGGGGGCCGCGGACACGTCGAGAGCCGGGGACGTGTCGGGGGCCGGGCGCTCGGTCATCGCACCGCCCGGAGCCGGGGCAGCGCCCGCTCGCCGAACAGCGCCACCGATTCCGTGGCCAGGACGGGGTCCAGGGTGGAGAAGTTCACCTGGAGGCTGGCCACCTCGAAGCCGCCGCAGCGGTCGTGGAACTCCCGCAGCTCGTCCACGATGTCGTCCGGCGTGCCCACCAGGGCCGCCGAACGGGCGCGGACCGAGCGGAAGTCGTCGGCGGCCAGCTTCTCGATCATCTGCCGGTAGCCGGGGTAGTCGGCGCTCGACGCCCCACCGGTCCAGTCCGATGCGGCGGCCGTGAGGCTGCGCAGGTAGGCGTTGACCGGTTCCTCGGCCCGTTCCTCGGCGGTCCGGCGGTCGGGGGCGCAGTGCATGTGGAAGGCGAGCATCACCCGGCCGCGTCCCGGGTGCCCGGCGGCCTGCCACGCCTTGCGGTAGACGTCGAGGAACTGCCGCAGGGTGTCGGCGGCCAGCGGGTTGGCCATGATGCCGCAGCCGAGTTCGCCGGCCCGCCGGAAGCTCTGTTCGCTGGAGAGCGCGGCGATCCAGAGCGGCGGGTGTGGCCGCTGTGTGGGCCTGGGGAGGGAGGTGGTGGGCGGGAAGGAGTGGAAGCGGCCGTCGAGGGCCACCTCCTCCTCGGTCAGCAGCCGCCGGACCGCGTCCACGCCCTCGTCGAACCGGGCCCTGCTGGTGTCCATGTCCACCCCGAACCGCCGGAACTCGTGCGGGAGGAACGCCCGGGCGAAGCCCACCTCCAGCCGTCCTCCGGAGATGGCGTCCAGCATCCCGATCTCCCCGGCCAGTTTCAGTGGGTGGTTGAACGCCGGCAGCACCGCGCCGGTGATCAGCCTCAGGTTACGGCTGCGGGCCGCGGCGGCCGCGAGGAACACGATCGGATTCGGCGAGTAGCCCCCGTACCGGTGGAAGTAGTGCTCCACGGTGCGTATGTGGTGGTAACCCAGCCCGTCCGCCAGCCCCACCAGCTCCAGGCACTCGGCGAAATACCGGTCCGCCGCCTTGTCGTGGTGGTGTACATCCGGGAAGAAATTGATGCCGACCTCCATCGGCGACGCCCCCGTTCGTCTGATGTGGCATCAGAAAGTGCCACAATAACCGGCCCCGCGCGAGCCGGCCGCCTTCAGCAGAGCAGGATCCTCACCGCCGAGTCAACCCCGTTCGACCGCGTACGCCTTACCCGGACACCGTGCTTCGTCGCCGCCGCTCCGCGTCGCGACGAAACCGATCAGCGCCTTTCGAAAGGAATTCCGGACAAGGGATTCGGAAAACACTTGACATGGGGTCAATGGCCCGCACATCCTGTCATTTGACAGGCTGCTGAGGATCCCAGGGCGTGTGGTGCGGAGCCGCCCGAACAGCGGCCCACGGGGGGACTGCCATGAGGGATGTCCGGGCCGCGGCCCGGGCCGGCGGCCGGCCGCGCCGCCCCGGCCCGTTCGCGCCGCGTGCCACGGAGCGCTGAACCTGCACACTCTCGCCCGCGCGACCACCGACCGCCGTGAATCCGCTTTCGCGCGGACACCGCACACCACGGACGCCACGGGAATACCTCGAACACCTCGGATACCGCGGCACCCACAAGCTCCACGGAATGCGCGGAAAACTCGGCCGACACGAATCCGGGAATCCCGAGGAATCCGCGGAGCGGGCGGCACGGGTGCCGCGTCGCACTTTCACCGGAAGTCGCCCCGCCGCGGCTCTCCGGAAATACGGGGGAAACAACAGTGCGTACGCTACTGGTCGACAACTACGACTCGTTCACCTACAACCTCTTCCACTACCTGGCCGAAGTGAACGGCACCGAGCCGGTGGTGCTCCGCAATGACGATCCCTGCCCGTCGGACGGGGAACTGCGGAATTTCGACAACGTGGTGATCTCGCCGGGCCCGGGAACCCCGGAGCACCCCGCCGACTTCGGCATCTGCCGGGAGCTCGTCGAACACGGCGGACTGCCCCTCCTCGGCGTCTGCCTGGGACACCAGGGAATCTGTCATCTGGCGGGAGCCGCCGTCCGCCGGGCCCCGGAAGTCCGCCACGGCCGGGTGTCGCCCGTCCTGCACACCGGGACCGGGCTGTTCGCCGGGCTCCCCTCCCCCTTCGACGCCGTCCGCTACCACTCGTTGGCCGTCGACGGCCTCCCCGCGGATCTGGAGGCGCTCGCCCGGACGCCGGACGGGGTCCTCATGGGCGTACGCCACCGACAGCGGCCGTCGTGGGGCGTGCAGTTCCACCCGGAGTCGGTCTGCACCGAACACGGCCACCGGCTGCTGCGCAACTTCCGCGACCTGACGGAGGACTGGCACCGGCGCACGGGCCGGCCGCGCCCGGCGGCCCCGTCCCCCCGGCGGTCCGGCACGGCACCGGACATCCCGCCGCCATCAGGCGGCACCCTCCGCTCAGGCGATGCTCCGTCACCGGACGTCACACCGACAGCCGGTGGCGGACGCCACTGGCGCGTGCTGGCCGAGCGAATACCGACCGGCGCCCCCGCCGAGGTGGTCTTCGACCGCCTCTTCCGCTCCTCCCGGCACGCGTTCTGGCTGGACAGCAGCGCCGCCGACGCCGCCCTCGGCCGGTTCTCCGTCATGGGCGACGCCGAGGGGCCGCTGGCCCGCGTGGTCACCGCCGACGTCTGGCACGGCACGGTCACGGTGACCTCCGCCAACGGGGTGGAGATCGTCGGCGGTCCGTTCTTCGACTGGCTCGACCGCGACCTGGCCGCGCGCCGGGTGGACGTGCCCGAGCTGCCGTTCGAGTTCGCCCTGGGCTGGGTCGGCTACCTGGGGTACGAGCTGAAGGCCGAGTGCGGCGGCGAGCGCGTCCACCGCTCCCCCGAGCCGGACGCGGTCATGATCTACGCGGACCGTGCCGTGGTCTTCGACCACCTGACCGCGACCACCCATCTGCTCGCACTCGCCGCCCCGGGCGGCCACGGGCCGGCCCGCGCCTGGCTGGACCACACCCGCGCCGAGCTGGCCCGCCTCGCCGACCACCGCCCGGGACCGGCCCCCGCGCCGCAGCGCCTCTCCGCGCCGCGGCTCCGGCACGGCCGGGACGGGTACCTCGCCGCCATCGACGCCTGCCAGGAGGCGATCGGCCGCGGCGAGACCTACGAGGTGTGTCTGACCAACATGGTGCACGCCGACGGCCCCCTCGACCCCTGGGACGCCTACCGGTTCCTGCGCCGCACCAGCCCCGCGCCGTTCGCCGCGCTGCTGCTCCTGGACTCCCTCTCCGTGCTCAGCACCTCCCCGGAACGGTTCCTGCGGGTGTCCGCGGACGGCCTGACGGAGTCCAAGCCCATCAAGGGCACCCGGCCGCGCGGCGCCACCCCCGCCGAGGACGCGCTGCTCCGCGAGGACCTGCGCACCAGCGAGAAGGACCGGGCGGAGAACCTGATGATCGTCGACCTGGTCCGCAACGACCTCGGCCGGTGCGCCGAGATCGGCTCGGTCCACGTCCCCGAGCTGTTCGCCGTCGAGACCTACGCCACCGTGCACCAGCTGGTCTCCACCGTCCGGGCCCGGCTGCGCCCCGGCCGCTCGGCGGTGGACTGCGTACGGGCGGCGTTCCCCGGCGGCTCCATGACCGGGGCCCCGAAGATCCGCACCATGCGCCTCATCGACGAGCTGGAGGCCGGGCCGCGCGGCGTCTACTCGGGTGCGATCGGCTATCTGTCCCTGTCCGGCGCCGCCGACCTCAGCATCGTCATCCGCACCGTCGTCGCGGCTCCCGGCCGGGTGTCCTACGGCGTCGGCGGGGCGATCGTGGCGTTGTCGGACCCGGCCGAGGAGTTCGAGGAGACCGCCGTCAAGGCCACCCCGCTGCTGCGGCTGCTGGGCGCGGAGTTCCCGGGCCGCCGGCCGGCGCCCACCGGCTGACGGCCCCGGTCCACGGCCGTAGACGAGGAAGCCCGTCCCACGCCCGTCCGCGCGAAACCCCCACCCGTCCCCGCACACGGCAGGAGACACGATGCGCACGGTACGCACCCAGGTCGCGATCGTCGGCGCGGGGCCGGCCGGCCTCGTCCTGGCCCATCTGCTGGACCTGGAGGGGGTGCGCTCGACGGTCCTGGAGCGGCGCGACCGCCGGTACGTCGAGGGCCGGGTCCGGGCCGGGCTGCTGGAGCAGGGCACCGCGGACCTGCTGCGCGGCAGCGGCGTGGGGCGGCGCATGGACCGCGAGGGCCAGGTCCACGAGGGGTTCGAGCTCCGCTTCGACGGGGAGCGGCACCGTCTGTCGACCGCGGAGCTGTGCGGCCGGACGGTGACGATGTACGGCCAGCAGGAGGTGGTGAAGGACCTCATCCGCGCCCGCGCGGAGGCGGGCGAGCTCCCGCACTTCGGTGTGGACGACATCGCGCTGGGCGACCCGGCCGGGGACTCCGCCACCCTGCGCTGCACCCTGGACGGCGAACCCACCGTCGTCCGCGCCGACTTCGTCGCCGGCTGCGACGGTTTCCACGGCGTGACCCGGCGCTCCGTCCCCGCCGGGCGGCTGGTCCGCCACGAGCGGACGTACCCCTTCGCGTGGCTGGGCGTCCTGGCCGCCGCGCCGCCGGCCGGCGAGGAGCTGATCTACGCCGTCCACGAGCGCGGTTTCGCCCTGCACAGCATGCGCTCGCCGACGGTCAGCCGGCTGTACCTCCAGGTGGCGCCCGACGAGGACCTGGGCCGGTGGCCGGACGACCGGATCCGGGCCGAGCTGCGCACCCGGCTGTGCCCCGCCGGCGAGCCCCTCCACGAGGGGCCGCTGAGCCGGCACGGCATCACGTCCATGCGGAGCTTCGTCGTGGAACCCCTGCAGTACGGGCGGCTGTTCCTGGCCGGCGACGCCGCCCACATCGTCCCGCCGACCGCCGCCAAGGGCCTCAACCTCGCCATGGCGGACGCCGTCGTGCTCGCCCGGGCGCTGGCCGCCTGGTACGGCCGGGGCGACCGGGAGCCGCTGGACGGGTACTCCCGGACCTGTCTGCGGCACGTCTGGCAGGCGCAGGACTTCTCGGCGTGGCTGACCCGGCTGTTCCATCCGCATCCCGGGGAGGACGCGATGGAGGCGCGACTCCGGCGGGCCCGGCTGCGGCATCTGGTCGAGTCCCGGGCCGCCGCGACCGACTTCGCCGAGCAATACACGGGTCTCGCCCGGGAAGGGGCGGCCGCCACCGGCGCCTGACCTCCCAAGACGGGGAGGAGGCGGGCAATCGAGGCGCCGCCGCGCTCCGACGCGCCCCTCACTTCATCCGCCGATCACACCGCGCGTGCCGCCGTGTCGGTTACGCTCCTCCGGTGCACGAAACCGCCGCGCCCGCCCCCGGCCCCGCCGAGCGGCGCCTCGCGCGTGCCCTCGCCTCCCCCTGGTCCCGGCTGGCCCTGCTGGTGCTGATCGTCGTCGGCGCCGCGGTCACCGTCCTGGCCTGCCACCCCGAACGGCTGCTGGACGCGGGCCTCCCGGCCGGGGTGCCGTACGGCCTGTCGTTCGTCCTGTTCGCGGGCGCGTACGGGCTGTGCACGGCGGCGTTCGTACCGCGGCCGGTCCTGAGCGTCGCCGCCGGCACCCTCTTCGGGACGCAGGCCGGCGCGGTGGCCGCGCTCCTGGGCACGGTGCTGGGCTCCGCGGCGTCGTTCGGTCTCGCGCGGCTGCTGGGACAGCGCGCGCTGCGCCCGCTGCTGCGCGCCCGCTGGCTGCGGGCGGCGGACCGGCAGCTGAGCCGGCACGGCTTCCGCTCGATGCTGGCGGTACGTCTCTTCCCGGGGGTGCCCTTCGCCGCCGCGAACTACTGTGCGGCGGTGTCGCGCGTCGGCTGGGCGCCGTTCCTGCTGGCCACGGCGCTGGGCAGCGCGCCGAGCACCACCGCGTACGTGATCGCCGGCAGCCATGCCGCGTCGCCCGGGTCCCCCGCGTTCCTCGCCGCCGTGGCGTTCATCGCGGTGACCGGCGTCGCGGCGGTGCTGGTGGCCTGGCGGCGCCGGGGCCGCGCCTTCGCGGCGGGCCGGCAGCGGCCTTCCTGACCGTCCGGCGGCCCTTCCCTCAGCGGCCGGGCGGCTCCCCTTCCTTGTCTTCCTTGTCTTCCTTGTCTTCCTTGTCTTCCTTGTCGTCGTCCTCCTCGCGTTCGCCCTCCGCCTGGGACGGCGTGGTCCGCGGGGTGTTCGGATGCGACCGCTCCGGAAGGTCGTCGTCCCGTTCCCCCTCGGCCTGGGACGGTGTGGTGTCGCTCATGCTGCTGCCCCTTCCGCGGCGCTCTGCGTGGAACACTCCGAGTACCCGGGCCCCGGCAGCGCATGCGGCCGCCCGGCCGGTCACGCCCGTCCCGGCGCCTCACGGTGGCGTGACGGCGGCCTGAGGTCGCCGCCCTTGCGGAGGACGGCGTAGCCGATGCCGATGCCCGCGGCGACCGGCCAGTCGAGGACACCCGCCACACCGAGGGCGCCCACGCCGAGGTAGAGGGGCAGCCCGCCCTTGGCCGGGAGGATCCGCTGCGCCGCCGTGACCGGCAGCTTCACCGCCTCCGCGGCGACTCCGGCGATGGTGTCGACGGGGATGGTGACGGTGACCGTCCGCCCGCCGGCCTCCCGGTGGACGACGCCGGTGGCGGGTCGGCGCGCCGCCGCGTCCTCGGGGCGCTCGGTGTTCTCGGGGCCGTGGTCCGCCCGCTCGTCGTGCGGCGCCTCCCGGCGGTGGGCTTCGAGGTGGTCGGTTTCGCGCCGGTCGGTCTCCCGGTGGTCGGCGGTGTGCCGCTGTCGGGTGGAGTGCTTGTGGGCGTGCTTGGTGTGGTGGCTCACGGCTGTCCCTCCAATGCCCCGCCGGAAATACCGGCATTCATGCACTTTTCTCATTATGTTCATTTTCGGTGTGCGCGCCTCTCGCCCCTCCGGCCGGCGGGCGCGGCATCACGGCGTGCGGTCCGACGAGCGGGAGGTGCCGGTGGGGTCGTGGAGCGCGCTGGTGCCCGCCCTCGTCGGCACGGCACTGCGCCAGGGCCCGGCCCTGGCGTGGGACACCGCGGCGGGCGCGTACCGCTGGGGGCGGCGGACGGCCGGCGAGGCGCTCTCCTCGCTGACGACCACGGTGGCGGCCGGCCTCGCCGAGGCCGCCGGTGCCCTCGCGGAGGGCGGCCGGGACCGTACCCGCCGCCGGGTCTGGACGAGCGGAGGCCGGACGCACCTGGAGGTCCGGGGCCTCGGCCGCGGGGAACGGCACGACCGGCTCGCGACCGCCCTGCGCACGGCCCTGCACCGCCTGGAGGGGGTGAACTGGGCCGAGGTCAACGCCGTCCTCGGACATGTGGTGATCGACGCCGACGAGGACCGCGTCGACCTGACGGACCTTCTGGAGCTGGTGGAACGGCTGGAGACCGAGCACGCGGAGCAGCCCGGCGCCGGGGCGTTCGACGCGGAGGGCCCCCGCCCGCCGTTCGACACGGTCCCGGCGACGCTGGCGAAGGTGGCGCTGGCGGCCGACTGCGTCGGCCTGGTGTGCGCGACCGCCCGCCGGCTCGCCCCGCTGCCGGCCCTGCCGCCCGCCCTGCGGCTGCCCGTCGTCCTGGCCGAGACCCAGCCGCGGATCCGCCGCGCGCTGGAGGACCGGCTCGGCGGCGAGCACGCGGACGTCCTGCTCGCGGCCTCCAACGCGCTGGCGCACGCGCTGACGCGCGGAGCCGGTCCGCTGGCCCTGGACCTCGTGCACCGGGTCTGGCAGCTCGCCGAGATCCGCGCCCGTCTGGACGTCTGGGCGCTGCGGGAGCCCGAACTGGTGGGCAGGGGCTCGGATCTGCCACGGCGGGCCCCCGAGCGGGCCGCCCGGCCGGTGCCGCTGCCGGACGGTCCGGTCGAGTCCTGCGGCCGGCGCACCGCGCTGACCGCCCTGCTCGGCGCGGGCGGGCTGCTCGCCTGGACCCGTGATCCGGAACAGGCGGCCCGGACCGTCGTGGCCACCGCGCCCAAGGCCGCCGAGGCGGGCCGCGAGGCGTTCGCCGCCCGGCTGGGCCGCGACCTGGCGCACGCCGGTGTACTGCCTCTGGACCCCAACGCGCTGCGTCGGCTGGACCGGGTCACGACGGTCCTGTTCGACGCGCCGGTGCTGTGCGCCCCACGGCCCCGGCTGCTGTCGGCCGCCGCCACCGGGGACCTCGACGAGGCGGCCCTGTGGAGCGCCGCCCACCGCGTCCTCGCCCGGTTCGCCCTCGGCGACCTGTGCGGGCCCGGCCCCTGGACGGCGGACGGCTGGCGCCTGGAGCGGGCCCGCGACGCCCCCTCGGGAGGTCCGGACGCCGCCGGGGGCCTGCCTCTGGACCTGTGGGGTCCGGACGGGGCGCGGGCGGGCCGGCTCCTGGTCGGCTGCGAGCTGGATCCGCTGGCCGACGCGCTCCTCGCCGTCGCCCGCGGCCCCACCCGGCGCGTGCTCCTCACCGAGCACGTCAGCGCCGCCGAGTTGCTGCCGCGCGCCCACCGCACGGTGCCCGCCGGGGTCTCCCTGTGCGAGGAGGTGCGGCGGCTCCAGCGCGACGGTGAGGTGGTGCTGCTCGTCGGAACGGCCGGGGACGCCGCCCTGGGCGCCGCCGACGTGGCCGTCACCGTGCCGCCGGGGCCCGGCGCCCCGGGCCGGCCGTGCTGGACCGCCGACCTGGTCTGCGGACCGGGCACGGCGCTGGTCTGGCGGGTCCTCGCGGCCCTGGAACCGGCTCGCGAGGTCAGCGCCGCCTCCGCCCGGCTGTCCCTGGGCGGGTCCCTGCTCGGGGCGCTGATCGCCACGGGCGGGGCCCGGCGCGGGCGGGCGGGCCTCGCCACCTCGCCGGTGCACGGCGCCGCCGCGGTGGCCATGGCGGGCGGGGTGCTGGCCGCCCGCCGGGTGGCCGCCCGGCCGCTGCCGCCCGGCCGCGTCCGGGGGACCTGGCACGCGCTCGGGGCCCGAGAGACGCTGTACCTGCTGCGGACATCCGCGGGTGCGCCACCGCCCCCTCCCGCCCGGCGTCCCGCACCGCTCGCGGCCGTCGCCCGGCTGCCGGTGGCCGGGCCCGCGGCGCGGGGGTCCGTACGGCTCCTGGGCGCCGTCCGGGAGGAGCTCCGCGACCCGCTGACGCCCGTCCTCACCCTCGGCGCCGCCGCCTCCGTCGCCGTCGGCTCCACCGTCGACTCCGCGCTCGTCGGCGGGGTGATGACCGGCAACGCCCTGATCAGCGGCGTACAGCGGCTGCGTGCCGAACGGGCGCTGCGCGGGCTGCTGCTGGCCGAACGCCCCACCGCTCGCCGGCTGCGGTGGGCCCCGCCGGACCCGTCCGACGCCGCCCCGGAGGGCCTCTTCGCCTCCCTCGCGGCGGCGCCCGTGGAGACCGTCCCGGCCGAGGACCTGCGCGCCGGGGACGTCGTCGCGCTGGCGTCCTCCGATGTGGTCCCCGCGGACGCCCGGCTGCTGTCCGCCGACCGGCTCGAACTCGACGAGTCCCCGCTGACCGGCGAGTCCGCGCCCGTCCCCAAGGACCCCCGGGCCACGCCCGGAGCCGACCTCG
Organism: Streptomyces sp. URMC 126; assembly: GCF_051386555.1. Classification (NCBI taxonomy): domain Bacteria; kingdom Bacillati; phylum Actinomycetota; class Actinomycetes; order Kitasatosporales; family Streptomycetaceae; genus Streptomyces; species Streptomyces sp. URMC 126. The sequence continues at coordinate 10,752 of NZ_JBPQTX010000091.1, read as the reverse complement.
CCGACCGGTCCTGCATGGTCTACCAGGGGTGCACGGTACTGGCCGGCACCGGGTACGCCGTCGTGGTGGCCACCGGCGCGCGGACGGAGGCGGGCCGCGCCGCCGACCTCGTCGGCGAGGCCACCGCCGCGCCCGGCATCGAGGCCCGGCTGGCCGCCCTCACCCGGACCGCGCTGCCCGCCGTCGGCCTGGGCGGCGGCGCGGTGACGCTCCTCGGGCTGGTCCGCGGCCTGCCCCTGCGGGAAGCGGTCGCCTCGGGGGTCGCCATCGCGGTGGCCGCCGTCCCGGAGGGGCTGCCGCTCGTCGCGACCGTCGCCCAGTCGGCCGCCGCGCGGCGGCTGTCCCGGCACGGCGTCCTGACCCGCTCCGCGCGGGCCCTGGAGGCGCTGGGCCGCGTGGACACGGTCTGCTTCGACAAGACCGGCACCCTCACCCGGGGGCGGCTGTCCGTCACCCGGGTGGCCGTCCCCGGCCGGGAAGCGCCGTCCCTCGACAGCCCGGCGGGGCGGCGGGTGCTGCGGGCCGCGGCCCGCGCCTGCCCTCCGGCCGTACCCGGGCGGCCGGCCCCGCACGCCACCGACCGCGCCGTCCTGGACGCCGCCGCCGTACACGGCGCCCCCGACCACGCCTGGCGGCTCACCGCCGAACTCCCCTTCGAAACCGGCCGCGGCTACTCCGCTTCCCTGGGCACCGACGCGGGTACGCCCGTCCTCGCCGTCAAGGGCGCCCCCGAGACGGTCCTCGACCGCTGCACCGCACTAACGACCGGCGACGGCACCACGGCACCCCTGGACGCGGAGCGACTGCGGGCCGCCCAGGAACTGGTGCAAGCACTCGCCCGGGACGGGCTGCGGGTCCTGGCGGTCGCCGAGGCACGACCGGCCGGAACGCTGCCGGCCCGGGGAGGCGGCGGGACCGGCGGCACGTCGGGGGACGGAGGCCGGTCCGACGGCACCGCTCGGGACGGCGGGATCCGCTACGGCGACGGCCCGCCGGGCGACGGAAGCCGGCACGCCGACACCGGTCCGGACGACGGCCCGCCCGATGCCGCCAAGCCGGGCGGCAAGAACCGTCCCGGATGCACCGCTCCAGCGAACGAGACCCGATACAGCAGCCCGATCCCGGACGGCGGGAGCCGGTGCACCGACACCTCGCCGGACGACGAAGGCCGGTCCGGCGGCACCGCTCGGGACGACGGGACCCGCTACGGCGACGGCCCGCCGGGCGACGGAAGCCGGCACGCCCACACCGCCCCGGACGACGGCACACGCGATGCCCCCGCGCCGGGCGGCAAAGACCGTTCCGAATACACCGCCCCGGCGGACGAGACCCAATACGGCGGCCCGACCCCGGACGGCCAGAGCCGGTACGCCCACACCTCGCCACACGACGGAGGCCGGTCCGGCGGCACCGCTCGGGACGACGGGACCCGATACGGCGACGGCCCGCCGGGCGACGGAAGCCGGCACGCCCACACCGCCCCGGCGGACGAGACCCGATACGGCAGCCCGATCCCGGACGGCAAGAGCCGGTACGCCCACACCTCGCCACACGACGGAGGCCCGTCCGGCAGCACCGCTCGGGACGGCGGGATCCGCTACGGCAGCCCAACCCCGGGCGGCGACAGCCGGTACGCCCACACCTCGCCGGCCGGCCAAGGCCGGTCCGGTGCCGTCGCTCCGGACGACGGGAGCGGTGCCGCGCCAAGCGGTGGGGCCCGGTACGGCCTCGCCACGGGTGGCGAACAGCCGTTCGCCGGTGCCTCGGGGCACGAGGGGAGACGGCCCTCGGCCACCGGTGACGGCGGGGACGGCGCCGCCGAGCCCGAACTCCCGGACATGGTCCACGACCTGACGCTGCTCGGCTTCCTGGCGCTCGCCGACACCCCGCGCCCCGGCGCCGCGGAGGCCGTCCGGCGGCTCACGGAGGCGGGCACCCGCGTCGTCATGATCACCGGGGACCATCCGGCCACGGCCGCCGCCGTCGCCCGCGAACTCGGCATCGACGCGGGGGAGGTCGTCACCGGCCCCGCGCTCGACACCCTCGCCGAGCCCGAGCGCACGGCCCGGGTCGCCGGCGCCACCGTGTTCGCCCGGGTCTCCCCCGAACAGAAGGCCGGCATCGTGGACGCCCTCCGGTCCGCCGGCCGCGTGGTCGCCATGACCGGGGACGGGATCAACGACGCGGCCGCCATCCGGCTCGCGGACGTGGGCATCGGTCTGTCCGCACACGGCTCCACGTCCGCCCGGGCCGCCGCGGACCTCGTCCTCGCCGAGCCCGACCCCCGTCTCATCGTGGCCGCCCTGCTGGAGGGACGGGCGCTCTGGCGCAGCGTGCGGGACGCGGTGGCGGTGCTGGTCGGAGGCAACGCGGGCGAGGTCGCGTTCACCGTGCTCGGCACCGCCGTCTCGGGCCGGGCGCCCCTGGGCACCCGGCAGTTCCTCCTGGTCAACCTGCTGACGGACATGCTGCCCGCGCTGGCCATCGCGGTCGCCCGGACCGGCGCGGCGGACGACGACGACCTGGCCGCGGGCCCGGTGCCCGCCCCGCTGGGCCGCGAGCTGGGCCGGGCCCTGGCCGTCCGGGGCACGGCCACCGCGCTCGGCGCCGCCGCGGCCTGGCAGTGCGGGCGCGTCACCGGACGGGCCGCGCGCGCGAGCACCATGGGGCTCGCCGCGCTCGTCCTGACACAGCTCGGCCAGACCCTGACGACGGACTGGCGCAGCCCTCTCGTCCTGACCACCGCGGGCGTGTCCGCGCTGGCGCTCGTCGCCGTGGTGCAGACCCCGGGCGTCAGCCACTTCTTCGGCTGCGCGCCGCTGGGGCCGGTGGCCTGGGGCACCGTCCTCGCCACCTCGTCCGCCGCGACCCTCGGCGCCGCCCTGGCGCCAAGGCTGCTCACCGGCGGCCTCCGCGGGACCGGCACTCCGGTGCCGGACGGCTCCACGCCGGCGGAGGGCGCTTCGGCGCCGGACGGCTCCGCGCGGCGCCCCGTCCGTGCGCCGGCGGTGCGGTCGGGGCGGCCGGCATCCCCGGACGGGCCGGTCGCCGCCTCGGCTGCGCCGGGGCCGGCGCGGCCCGGGGCGGACGCCGGGGCCGGTGCGGGGCCCGGGCCGTCCTCCGCCCGGGGCCCGGGCGGGGCGGCGGACGGCTCGTAGAGCGGCCCCGCCACTCACTCGTAGGGCAGCCCCGCCACGTCCCGGTTGTGGAGCCACAGGGCGGCGCGCAGCGGCCACCAGCGCGGCGAGAACGCGCGCGCGGCACAGACCGGCCGGTGGGCGATCCGGCACTCGTCCGCCGACCGCGCCGTCGCGCCGGGCCCGCGGACGACGGACCGCCCGTCCTCCGCGTCGTACCACCGCCGCCCCTCCGGCACCTCGGCGACGGGGTACCGCCCGGGCTGGAGCAGGATCCAGTGCCCGGTGTCCGTGGGGCGGAGCTCGGCCGTCCGGCCGCAGTCCGGACAGTCCGGCGTCTCCGGCCGCCGGGCGGACAACCCGTCCCCGTCTTCTTCGGCGCCGAAGTGGTCGCCCCACGCGCCGAAGTCCTCGGGCCGGACGTCGGGCGCGCCCGCCCGTCCTCCCTCATGTCCCGCCATGGAACGGAGCGTGCCGCCGGAGCCGCCGCTTCACCAGGGGCTCGGCCGGCCGTCGCGCCGGGCGGCCAATGGCGCGGGCTGGGGCGGGAGACGGCTCGTGGGCCGCCGTGCGGCCCGCCGGTGGCGGGCGGCGCGGCCGACGCCGCGCTCTTGCCCGCGAGGCCGTCTGTGCCCGCGTTCGTGCCCGGGCAGGCGAAAGCCGCTGATTCGGGCGATCCCCCGCGTCGCCCGAACCAGCGGTCATACCGGGTTCTCCCCGCTCAGCGGGCCGACCGACCGGTATCCTCCTGAGTATATTGGCTCGGAGCCAGTCAACGCAGGAGTTACAGCATGTCCCCCCGCAGTGCGTCGGTCAATGAGGAGTTGCGCCGCAGGTCCCGCGAGCGGCTCCTCCAGGCAACCGTCGAACTGATAGACGAGCACGGTTACGAGGCGACGACCCTCGCGGACATCGCCTGCCGGGCCGGTGCCGCGCGGGGGCTCGTCTCGTATTACTTCCCCGGCAAACGGCAGTTGCTGCAGTCGGCGGTGCACCGGTTGATGCACATGGAGCTCGCGGCGGCACTGGAGCGCGAGCCGGTGAGCCCCGACGGGCGGGAACGGCTGGCGCGCGCCATCGACGCGATCCTGGGTCTCGCCCGGGACCGGCCGCGGCTGATGCGCACCCACATGGCGGGCATCCTCCAGTGCGAGGGCTTCATCCAGTGCCCGGAGCAGCAGCGGCTCGCGGGCCTGCTCAGGGACACCGTCGAGCGGTACGGGTCCGCCGACCCGGAGACCGACTACCGGCTGCTGCGGGCCCTGATGATGGGCGCGGTGGTGGCCATCCTGCTCCCAGGGGCGCCGATGCCTCCGGAGCGGCTGAGGTCGGAGCTGTTCCAGCGGTACGGGCTGGACTGGGGCCTGGGCCGCCCGCCCGGTGCCGAGCCGCCTCCACCGGGGGTGTGAGGGGCGGGTAGAGCCCGTTCGGGGAGGAGGCGGGAAGCGGGCCGGAGTGTGACGGGCCCCGGAACGGCTGCCGGGCGCGGGCGGCGGTGCGATGCTGGAGGCAGCCGCCGGAAGGAGGCACCTCCGTGCTTCGCGTCGCAGTCGTCGGTTCCGGGCCGAGCGGGGTCTTCACCGCCCAGGCCCTGGTGCAGCAGGAGAGCGTGCCCGATGTGGCGGTCGACGTGCTGGACCGGCTGCCCTGCCCGTACGGGCTGGTGCGGTACGGCGTCGCCCCGGACCACGAGAAGATCAAGTCGCTCCAGGGAACCCTCCGTTCGGCCCTGGAGCATCCGCGGATCTCGTTCCTGGGCCATGTCCGGGCGGGCGAGGGACCGGGCGAGATCCCGCCCCGGCGGCTGCGGGAGCTGTACCACGCGGTGGTCTACTGCGTGGGCGCCGCGTCCGCCCGCCGGCTGGGGATCCCCGGGGAGGACCTGCCGGGCAGCTGGTCGGCCACCGAGTTCGTCTCCTGGTACAGCGCCCATCCGGACGCCCCGCCGGACGGCTTCTCCCTGCCCGCCCGCTCCGCCGTGGTCATCGGGGTCGGGAACGTCGCCGTCGACGTGGCCCGGGTGCTGGCGCGGGGCGCGGAGGAGTTCCGGACGACCGACGTGCCGCACGCCGCGCTGGCGGCGCTGGCCGCGAGCCGGGTGACGGACGTGCACATGGTGGGGCGGCGCGGGCCGGCGCAGGCCAAGTTCACCACCAAGGAGCTGCGCGAGCTCGGCGGACTGGCCGGGGTGCGGACCCTGGTCCGGGCCGACGAGGCGGCGCTGGACCCGGCGTGGGACGACCCGTCCGGGCTGCCGGCGGCGGCCCGCCGCAATGTGGAGGTGCTCCGGGAGTGGTCGGAGCGGCCGGTCCCCGGCGACGGCCGCCGCATCCACCTGCGTTTCTTCCTGCGGCCCGTCGCCCTGCTCGGGGACGACGCCGTACGGGCGGTGCGCTTCGAGCGGACCGCCCCCGACGGCGCGGGAGGCGTGGCCGGGACGGGCGAGTTCGAGGACGTCGAGGCGCAGTTGGTGCTGCGGTCGGTGGGGTACCGCGGGGTGCCCATCGGAGGGCTGCCGTTCGACGCGGAGAACGGGACCGTGCCGCACCGGGCGGGCCGTGTGCTGCGGGACGGCGCCCCGTCGCCCGGAGAGTACGTGGCCGGCTGGATCAAGCGCGGCCCCACCGGGGTGATCGGCACCAACCGGCCGTGCGCCAAGGAGACGGTGGCCTCCCTGCTCGCCGACGCCCCGGCGCTGCTCGCGGCCCGCGGCCCCGTCGGCGATCCGCGACCGGCGCTGCGGGCGGCGGGGGCCGAGCCGGTGGAGTGGCCCGGCTGGCTGGGCATCGAGGCGGCGGAGACCGCGCTCGGCCGGGACCTGGGCCGGGGTCCGGTGAAGATCCCGGACTGGGAGGGCCTGCTGGTCGCGGCACGCGCGGGCACCGGCGGCTGAGCGCCGTCCCGTCGCCGGGTTGTGCTTGACTGGCACCGGTCAATCGCCGTGTGGGGGTGGGACATTGGAGATCGAGCTCTCGTCCGGAACGATCGACTACGAGGACACCGGGGGCGACGGGCCGGTGCTCGTGTTCGCGCACGGGCTGCCGATGAACGGCCAGCAGTGGCGCAAGGTGGTGCCGCTGCTTGACGGTTACCGCTGTGTCCTGCCGACGCTGCCCCTCGGCGGCCACCGCAGACCGATGCGCCCGGACGCCGATTTGTCGCACACCGGTGTCGCCCTGCTGCTGGGCGAGTTCATCGAGCGGCTCGGTCTGGACGACGTGACGCTGGTGCTCAACGACTGGGGCGGCGGCCAGTTCCTGATCTCGGAAGGCCGGGCCGGGCGCCTGGCGCGTCTGGTGCTGGTGGCGTGCGAGGCGTTCGACAACTTCCCGCCGGGGGCGGCCAAGCCACTGTCCGCGGTCTGCCGGGTACCCGGGGGCGTCCGCCTGCTGACCGGCCTCATGCGCGTCCCCGCGTTCCGCGACCACCCCAAGGGCTACGGCGGGATGAGCAAACACGGCCTTCCGCCCGAGCTGATCGCCGAGTGGTTCGGGCCCGCGAGCCGGAGCAAGGCCGTCCGCCGGGACTTCGCCAAGTTCGCCACCTCGGCGCCCGACCGCCGCACCCTGCTCCGCTGGAGCGAACGGCTCCGCGCGTTCGACCGCCCGGTTCTGGTCGTCTGGGCCACCGAGGACCGGCTGATGCCGCGCGAGCACGGCCCGCGGCTCGCGGAGCTCTACCCCCGGGGCCGGCTGGTCGAGATCGCGGACTCGTCCACCCTGATCCCCGAGGACCAGCCCGAGCGGCTCGCGGAGGTCCTCACCGGCTTCCTGGTGGAGCACGGAGCGCACCCCGTTCCCCGGCACGGCGGCTGAACCCCGGCACGGCCGTCGGGAATGTGTCCACTCCGACCTCGTTCGGGTGACGGCGGGCATGCCCCGCAGCGGAACGGGCACCTTCGGCATGTCCCCAACCGCCCTACCAGAGAGGGCTGTTATGCGCCGTTTCGTCGCCGCACTCCTGGGAGTCGCCGCGACCGTCGCCCTGCTCGCCACACCGGTCCGCGCCGCCGGCATTCCCGGCCTCAAGGAACTGCACACGCACGCCCGGCCGGCCGGAGGCCACACCGCTTCCGCCCACACCGGGCCCGGTCACACGGAATCCGGCCGGCCGGGCTCCGGCCCGGTGACCTCCGGCCGCCCCCACTGCCTCCTCAACGTGCTCGGTCTCCTCTGCCTCCTCTGACGCGCGCCGGGCGGGCGGCGCCTTCCGGGGCGCCGCCCGCGACCCCGGCGACGGACGGCGCCCCAGAGCGCCCTCCTCCCTCCGCGACGGCACGGACGGAGGCCGCAGCCGTCGCCGCACCCCGACCGGCCGGGCGACCACACCCACGCCCGTGCGTAAGGGAGTTCAGCGACGGCCACTCCCACCGCGCATCCGGACCGGTCGGCCGACGTGACAGAGCCTCAGGCGCCTTCCCAGCCTCGGCCCGCGATTCTGCGTGCTGGTCACATATCCAGCACCCCTCGTCGTGCGACCACTGCGGGGCCACGCCTTCCACGCCCCCATCCCCCGACATCGGGCTGCTCGCGCGAAGCGGCTCAAGTCGCTTTCGTTAACACGATGTTCGTGTCACAGGTCACACCGGACGACGGGGGAGGGTGAGACACTGTCGATCACCCGAACAAGTGAACGACTGGGGGAAACAGAACGTGAAGGTGACGATTTCGCCACGCTTCTCCGAAGTCGATGTGCTCGGCCACGTCACGAACTCCGCGGTGCCGGTCTGGTTCGAGCACGGCCGGTTGCCGATTTTCCGGCTGTTCAGCAAGGAACCGAACATGCGGGACCTCGCCCTCATCCTGCGCCGGTACGAGATCGACTTCACCCGGCAGATCTTCGCGTCCGATGACGTCGTCATCGAGACCAAGGTGGCGAAGGTCGGCAATACGTCGATCACCATCGAGCAGGTCGCCACGCAGGGTGGTGCCGAAGTCGCCCACGGCACCTGTGTGATGGTCCATTTCGACTACGAGAGGGAGGCCACCGCCCGGATCCCGGACCATCTGCGAGCCGAACTGAGCGCCCTGTAGCACCAGACCCGACATGTTCAGCCGAGATTGGATTCTGCCCAAATGAGTGTATCGCACAACCTGTTGGTCGATCTCGATTCGTCCGAGTTTCTGGACAACTTCCGGCGCAACATCGACGAGTTCGACAGCGCCCGGCTCCCCCAGGAGCCGCTGTCCAGAGAAAACCTGCGCAAGCTGGTGGAGTTGGGCATATACCTTCCCGCCATCCCACGCGAGTACGGCGGCCGGGAAAGCCATCGAGAGATGTGCGAAATCATCGAGATCATGTCCGAGCGCAACCTGCCCATGGGCATGTACACGATGATCGTTACCGTGCTCTTCCTCCGCAATGTGGCGGCCGGTGGTGACGACGCGCTGAAGAAGGAGGTCTTCGAGGACTTCCTCCGCAACCCCGTCATCGGCGGCCTCGCCTTCACCGAACCGAGCAGCGGCTCCAACCTGGCGCGGATGCGCACCACTTATCACGAGGACGGCGACGGTTACCGGATCACCGGCACCAAGCACTGGCAGGCCTTCAGTGAACAGGCGGACTGGTGGATCATCTGTGCCAAGCACCCTGAGCGCAAGGAGTTCGCCTACTTCGCCCACAAGCGGTCCGACGGCGGATTCGAGACCACCGAGGTCTACGACAGCCTGGGGCTGAAGAACCTCGGATACGGCCTGAACACCCTGGACCTGCGCGTACCGCGCCATTACCGGCTGGCCAAGACCAGGGAGAACCTGGGCGACGCCGCCGAGATCCTGTGCGCTTCCCGGTTCAGCAAGGCCGCCATGGCCAGCGGATTCCTGCGCCGGTTGAGCACGGAAGCGCTGCGCCACGTCACCACCAGGAAGATCGGTGACGGCATCCTGCACGACATCGACTACGTCCGGTACAAGGTCGGCCGTATCAAGCAGAACTACGTCGTGTGCAACGCCCTCTACCGGCATCTGATGCTGGACGAGGACTACTTCACCGACCTTGAGAACAGCATGTTCGCCTCGCTGGCCACCAAGGTGCTGGCTTCGGAACTGATGCTGGATTCGGCCATCGACTACCAGCAGTTGTGCGGCGGGGAAGGCTACCGGACGGACGCGCCGGACAACATCGCCGCGTACGCCCTGCTCGACGCGCGCGTCTACACCATTTTCGACGGCACCAACGACCTGCTCTGCCAGCATCTGGCGACCTTGTTCCTGCGCCGGTTCCGGCAGTCCGGACTCCGGTCGCCGCTGGAGTTCACCGGCCGGTTCGGATACCTGGAAGACGCGTTCTTCCTCCTCACCGATGTCAACCTCAGCTATCTCGCCGATGCGCCGTCCCAGGACAGGACGGTGATCCTGGGGCGCATTCTCTCCAGGATGTACGGGATCAGCATGCTGCGGAAGGCGGCCAGAGGGGCCGCGCCCAGTACGCGGCTGGCCGTGGAGGAGACCGACTATCCCAAGGCGATCGCGGTGCTGAAGAACGAGATCTTCTCCTTGGTCAACGAGTACGAGCTGGCCGGCCGAATCGCCGGGACCGAGGCGGAGCCGGAGGCGGCGCGGCCGCTTACCCACACGGCCACGGTCGACTCGAAGGTCGGCGTGCGCTAGTGGCCGGCACCGGCAAGAGTCTCAAGGTCTCGCTGATCGCCCTGGCGTTCGTCACCATCTACGGGTCGGGCTTCGTGGGCGGCCGGTACGGCCTGCCCTACGCGGAACCGCTGTATTACCTGGCCATCCGATTCGGTGCGACCGCGGTGGTGCTGTTCGTCCTGATCATGTGCTTGCGGATCGAGTGGCCGCGCTCGGGTTACCTCCACCTCATACTCAGCGGCATTCTCCTGCAAGGGGTCTTCTCCGTAGGGGTGTTCTACGCGCTCTACCGGGGAATGACGCCCGCGGTCTCCGCGCTGATCATCGCGCTGCAACCCATTCTGGTGTGGCTGATGGTCTCGGTCGTGACCTCAAGAAAGGTCCGGCTGCTGTCGGTGCTTTCGCTGATCGGCGGGGTGCTCGGGGTCGCCATCACGGTGTACCGGGGTCTGGAGTCGTCATCCGGGCTCACCCCGACCAATGTCGCCTTCGGCTTCCTCGGTCTGCTGGGCCTGTCCACCGGGCAGTTCTACTACAAGGTCAAGAACCCCGGCGCGCATCCGTTGATCAATGGATGTGTGCAGTCCGGATCGTCGGCCGTCGTGATGCTCATCGGCGCACTGATCTTCGAGAACGGCGATATCCAGTGGACTCCGAAGTTTCTGCTCTCGGAGCTGTGGATGTCGTTGGGGGTGTCGATCGGTGCGCTCAGCTTGCTGTTCATCCTGATGCGTTCGGAGAGCGCGGACCGCGTGGCGTCGTACTTCTACGGGGTGCCGATCGCGGCGGGCCTGATCGCCTGGCCGGTACTGGGCCAGCGCCCGACCGTATCGGAAATCATCGGATTCGCGGTCATCGTGGTCTCGATCATCGCCTTCAACCGCAGCAGCAGACCGTCCGGCGCCGAAGAGGCTTCCGAGGCCCGGACCGATCGATCGGTACCGGCGGCAGACCGCTTCTGAGCGGGGTACCCGCTTTCGGCGGGACCGGGGGCCGGCGACGGTGCGTGGTGCTCCGTCGCCGGC
>NZ_JBPQTX010000090.1:0-23316 GCF_051386555.1 Streptomyces sp. URMC 126 | reverse complement strand
CCCGGCGTTTGTGGACGAGCGGCGAAGGGGCGGGACCGGGGCAAACCCACCCCCCGACCCCGTCGGTATGCTCGCCGCCATGCCCGTCACCCCCACACCCCCCGGCCGCGCCGGCACCCGCGCGAGCGGCGACGCGTGCCCCGGCGCCCTCCGCCTGCACGCCGCCGACGACGGCGCGCTGGCCCGCGTACGCCTCCCGGCCGGGCTCCTGACGCCACGTCAGGCGGCCGAACTGGCCGCGCTGGCGGAGGAGTTGGGTGACGGGCACCTCGACATCACCTCCCGTGGCAACATCCAGCTCCGCGCCCTGCCCGCCGGCTCGGGAGGCGAGCTCGGCAGCCGCCTCCGCGCGGCGGACCTGCTCCCCTCCGACCGCCACGAGCGCGTCCGCAACATCGCCGCCTCCCCGCTGCACGGCCTGGACGGCACCGGGCACGCGGACGTCGGCGCCTGGGCCCGCGAACTGGACCGCCTGCTCTGCGCCGACGACGAAGTCACCGCCCTCTCGGGCCGCTTCCTCTTCGGCCTCGACGACGGCCGCGGCGACATCGCGGCACTCACCCCCGATGTGACATTGATCGCAGAGCCGGGCGGCCGGACGGCCGTCCTCTGCTACGCCGCCGACGGCCCGGGCCTGCGCGTCCCGGCCGCCGAGGCGCCCCGCGCGGCCGTCGCCGCGGCCCGCCACTTCCTCGCCGCGCACGGCGGTTCCGCGTGGCGGGTGACGGAACTCCCCGCCGACGGCCGCCCCGACGTCACCGCCCTGGCCGCCCGGCTCCCGGGCGCGGAGGTGACGGCCGTTCCCACGCCTCGTCCCGCCGCCCCGCCGCTCGGCGCGGTACCGGGACCCGACGGCCGTACCGCCCTGTCGGTGGCCGCTCCCCTGGGCCGGCTGACCGCCGGTCAGTGGCGGCTGCTGGTGGCCGCCGCCGAGGCCGGCTCCGGCGAGCTGCGGGTGACGCCGTGGCGCGGGATCGTCGTCCCGGGCCTGACCGGCGGCGCCGCGGCCGCCCGGCTCGCCGGTCTCGCCGACGCCGGGCTGGTGGTCTCCGCGGCCTCCCCCTGGCACGGCGCGGGCGCCTGCGCCGGGCGCCCGGGCTGCGCCAAGTCGCGCGCCGACGTGCGCGCCGACGCGACCGCCGCGCTCACCGGCACGCGCCCTGGCGGCACCGGCGGACTGCCGGTGTACTGGTCGGGATGCGAGCGGCGCTGCGGACACCCCGGGGGCCGGTGGGTCGACGTCCTGGCGACGGAGAGCGGCTACCGGGTGGCGGTACGGACGGGGGGCGGGGACACGGATGCCTGCGTGGCCGGCGTGGCCGCCATCGCGGACCCCGGGCTGCCCGCCCTGGTGGCCGCCGCCCGCCGCCCCGGCCCGGACCACGACGGCGCCCACGACGGCGACGGGACACCGTGACGGTCCGGCGGACGGCGGCCGGGTGCCGCGTACCGCCGGGGCACGGCCGATGTATAGATGTACCGACCCATCGACGTATCGGTGTGTCGATGTACAGACGTGACGACAGACGACCACAGACGGCGCGCGGGCCGTCCGACGGACGTACGGACGTACGGACGGCGACGGGCCCCCGGGGGCGCGTCCCGCCCGGCACGGCCCGGCCCCCGGCCGGTCCCCCGAGCGCGCGAGCGCGACCAGCGCGCGAGCGCGACCAGCAAGCCCAGCGAGCGAGGCAGAGGCAGCACAGTGTTCGACTACGACAAGGACGGCGCGTCCATCTACCGCCAGTCCTTCGCCACCATCCGCGCCGAGGCGGACCTCGGCGGACTGCCGCCGGACGTGTCCCGGGTGGCGGTCCGCATGATCCACGCCTGTGGGATGACGGACCTGGTGCGCGACCTCGCGTACTCCCCGGGCGTCGTGGCCGCGGCGCGGAAGGCGCTGCTGGACGGCGCGCCGATCCTCTGTGACGCCAACATGGTCGCCAGCGGCGTGACCCGCAAGCGGCTGCCGGCGGACAACGAGGTGCTGTGCACCCTCGCCGACCCGGCCGTGCCGGAGCTCGCCGCCCGGATGGGCACGACGCGCAGCGCCGCCGCCCTGGAGCTGTGGCGGGACCGGCTGGACGGGGCCGTGGTGGCCGTCGGCAACGCGCCGACGGCGCTGTTCCGGCTGCTGGAGATGGTGGCCGAGGGCGCGCCGCGCCCGGCGGCGGTGCTCGGCATACCCGTCGGGTTCATCGGCGCGGCCGAGTCCAAGGACGCCCTGGCGGAGAACGCGCTGGGGCTGGAGTACCTGGTGGTGCGCGGACGGCGGGGCGGCAGCGCCATGGCCGCCGCCGCGATCAACGCGATAGCGAGCGAGGAAGAGTGAGCGAGCAGCAGTCCCCGGCCACCGGCCGCCTCTACGGGGTGGGGCTGGGCCCCGGCGACCCGTCGCTGATGACCCTGCGCGCGGTGGAGTGCATCGCCGCCGCCGACGTCGTCGCGTACCACAGCGCGCGCCACGGCCGCAGCATCGCGCGCTCCATCGCCGAACGGCACCTGCGCGCGGACCACATCGAGGAGCCGCTGGTCTACCCGGTCACCACGGAGACCACGGACCACCCGGGCGGCTACCGGGGCGCGATGGAGGAGTTCTACGAGGAGGCGGCGGCACGGCTCGCCGCGCACCTGGACGCCGGACGTTCGGTGGCGGTGCTCGCCGAGGGCGACCCGCTCTTCTACAGCTCGTACATGCACATGCACAAGCGGCTGGCCCACCGCTACCCGACCGAGGTGGTCCCCGGCGTGACCTCGGTCAGTGCCGCGGCGGCCCGGCTGGGCGAGCCGCTGGTCGAGGGCGAGGAGGTGCTCACCGTCCTGCCGGGCACGCTGCCCGAGGAGGAGCTCGCCGCCCGGCTCGCGTCCACCGACTCGGCGGTGGTGATGAAGCTCGGCCGTACCTTCCCCGCCGTGCGGGGCGCGCTGGAGCGCTCCGGCCGGCTGGCGGAGGCGCGGTACGTCGAGCGGGCCACGATGCCCGGTGAGCGCACCGGCCGGGTGGCGGAGGTGGACCCGGAGTCCGTCCCGTACTTCTCGGTGGCCGTGCTGCCCAGCCGGGTGGCCGCCGCCACGGGCCCCGCCCCCGAGGAGGAGCCCGCTCCGGCGGGCATGGGCGAGGTCGTCGTGGTCGGCCTCGGCCCGGCCGGGCCCCGGTGGCTGACGCCGGAGGCGCGCGGCGAACTGGCCGCCGCGCAGGACGTCGTCGGCTATAGCACCTACGTGGACCGGGTGCCCGTCCGGCCCGGGCAGCGGCGGCACGCGTCCGACAACAAGGTGGAGTCGGAGCGCGCCGAGTTCGCCCTGGACCTGGCCCGGCAGGGGCGCCGGGTGGCCGTCGTCTCCTCGGGCGACCCGGGGGTCTTCGCGATGGCCAGCGCCGTCCTGGAGGTCGCCTCGGAGGGCCCGTACCGGGACATTCCGGTGCGGATCGTGCCCGGTATGACGGCCGCCCACGCGGCGGCGTCCCGGGCGGGCGCGCCGCTCGGGCACGACTACGCGGTGGTGTCGCTCTCCGACCGGCTCAAGCCGTGGGAGGTCATCGCGGAGCGGCTGCGCGCCGCCGCCGCGGCCGACTTGGTGCTCGCGCTGTACAACCCGGGCTCTCGGAGCCGCGTCTGGCAGGTCGGCAAGGCCCGTGACGTGCTGCTGGAGCACCGCTCCCCGGACACCCCGGTGGTGCTCGGGCGGGACGTGGGCGGCCCGGAGGAGAGCGTCCGCGTGGTCCGGCTGGGGGCGCTCGTCCCCGAGGAGGTCGACATGCGGACGATCCTGATCGTCGGCTCGACGCAGACGCGGGCGGTGCGGCGCGGTCCCGGCGAGGGCGAGGACGTCGTCTGGACGCCCCGGCGGTACCCGGAGCGGTGACACGCGGGAGGGGACGGCGCCGTCCCCGCCCGGCAGGGCCCGCGCGGCGCTACGGAATGAACGCCATGCAGGCGAGCAGCGTGCGGGCCTCCACGTTGAGGAGGCCGCCGTACCGGTTGAGCGTGGCGAGCTGGCCGCAGGTCGCCCAGCGGAAGCCGTCGCCCTCCTCCGGCGGGACGTCGTCGTCCGCCCGGACGGCCAGGTAGCGGTTGCGGGCGTGGTGGAAGCGCCCGCCCTCCTCGGAGTGCACCACGTCGAACAGGACGCGCCCGGGCGGCCCGGAGGCGGCGTCGAGGACGGTGTCGAGGTGGCGCGGCCGCCGGTCGGGGGGCAGGTGGGCGTAGTTGGCGGGAACGCACTGCACGGTGGGGCCGATCTCGGCGGTGTCCAGGGTGCCGGCCTCCGCGCGGGCCCGTACCAGGACGTGCGGGACCCCGCCGAAGTCGCGCACCAGAAAGGCGACGACGCCCTGGCCGCAGGGGGCCAGCAGCGGCTGGGACCAGGCGCTCACCTCCCGGCTGCCCGCCCGTACGTCGACTCCGACGATGCGGAAGTAGCGTCCTTCCTCGTGGCTCACCTCGTCGTCGGTCACGCGCCAGCCGGTCGTCTCGCGCAGCGGTATGCGGCGGCGGACGGTGGGTCGGGCCGTTCTGTGGTGGGTGAGCCAGTTGAGCAGTTCGGGGAGGGTGTGGAGCGGACGGCCGTGAAAGCGGGCCGCGGCGGGCGCGGCGTCGGCGGCCAGGTGCGAGAGCACGGTCCGGGTGTCCATGTTGACCACGTCGTCCATCGCGAGCAGCCGGCCGATCTCGTCCGGGCCGAACCAGCGGAAGTCGTCGAGGACCGGGACGTCCTCGTCGGTGCGGACGACGATGTTGCGGTTGCGCTTCGCGAGGAACCAGGCCCCCTGCTCGCTCTGCAACGCGTCCGCGAGCGGACGCCCGCGGCCCAGTGTGGTGAAGAGGTCGAGGTACGGCACGGCGCGGCCCCGGTGGACCCGGGCGTAGTTGCTGCGGGTGGCCTGGACCGTGGGCGACAGCTGGAGGGCGTTGACGTTGCCGGGCTCCATCTTGGCCTGGAGCAGACAGTGCGGGACGCCGTCGAACTCCCGGACGAGGATGCCCAGGAGGCCGTGTTCCGGCTGGTCGATGACGGGCTGCCGCCAGTGCTCCACCTCGCGCCCGGCCACCCGGACGTCCAGCCCGTGCACGCCGAAGAACCGTCCGCTGCGGTGGCGCAGGTCGCCGGTCTCCGGGTCGCCGCTCCAGCCGTCGAGCTCCGACAGGGGCACGCGGGTGACGCGGTAGGCGTGCGCGGCACGGCGTTCCTCGAACCAGCGGTGGAATACGGCGAGATCCGTGGGCACCGTCACGACACTCCCTGGAGCCGGGCCCCTGGGGGTCGGCCCCGGGACTCTTGCGGGACGTACTCGGAACGTTTCGGGGACAGCCTGCCGCACGCGGGCGCGGGCGCGGATGCGCAGTTGAACGCGGGCGGGGGCGGAGGGCTCGGCTCGTCGGAGCGCGACCGCTCCGAGGCGGCGGGCTTTGCCTCGCCTCGTCTCGTCCTCACGTCCCGGCTCCGGGAGCCGGACCGGCCGAGGCGCCCGGACGGCCTCACAGTTCAGGGGCGCACGCCCGGCGCCGCCGTCGCACCGGCGCTTGCGCCCCGGAGCCTCCCGTCGGCGAGGCTTCCTTCCCCCCGAGACGCTCCGGGGCTCCCGCCCCCACGTCTTCCGCCGTCTTCCGCCGTCGCCGTTCACACCCCCAGCGCTACCTCCACGTCACGCGCCCCCGGCGGGCCGGTTCGCTCAGCCCAGCGTCCGTCGCACCCACGCCACCGCCTCCTCCGGCCCGCCCACCGCCGGGACGCCCGCAGGCAGGGGCGGGCGCCGGACCACGACGACGGGGATCCGCGCGTCGCGGGCGGCGGCGAGCTTCGCCGCCGTCGCCGCGGCCCCGCTGTCCTTGGTCACCAGGACGTCGACGCGGTGCCGACGCAGCAGTTCACGCTCGCCCTCGACCGTGAACGGCCCCCGGGCCAGCAGTACCTCGGTCCTCGGCGGCATCGGCGGCGAGGGGGCGTCGACCGAGCGCACCAGGAACCACATATTCTCTAGGTGCGCGAAGGCGGCGAGTCCCATCCTGCCCGTGGTCAGGAAGACCCGGTTTCCCAGGCCGGGCAGCGCCTCCGCCGCCTCGGCCAGCGACCCGACCGGACGCCAGTCGTCGCCCGGGCCCGCCGTCCAGCCGGGGCGGCGGACGGCCAGCAACGGAACCTGAGCCTCCGAGGCGGCCTTCGCCGCGTTGGAACTGATCGTGTCGGCGAAAGGATGCGTGGCGTCGATGAGCGCGTCGACGTGCTGCTCGCGCAGCCACCGGGCCAGCCCCTCGGGGCCGCCGAAACCGCCGATCCGCACCTGCCCCGCCGGCAACCGCGGTTCGGCGACGCGTCCGGCGAGCGAGCTGGTGACCCGCAGGCCGGGCTCGCCGGCCAGCGCGGCGGCGAGCCGGCGGGCCTCCGTCGTACCGCCCAGGATCAGGATGTGGCGCTCGGCGCTCACGCTCACCTGCCGCCTTTCCGTTCGCGCGTCCGTCGTATCCGTTCCCCCGGTGGGACGGAAAGCCCAGCCTAAGGCGGGTGACGGGCGTGGCTGACACCACGGAGGCCGGCGTCCCCGGCGAGGCGAAGGGCGGCCGGGCCGGGCAGCTCGCGCACACCGGCCTGCGGTCCGGCTGGACGACGGGCGCCTGCGCGACGGCCGCCACCACGGCCGCGTACTCCGCCCTGCTCACCGGGGACTTCCCCGACCCGGTGACGATCACCCTGCCCAAGGGGCAGACGCCCGCCTTCGCCCTGGCGGCGGAGGAGCTGGCCGCCGGGCACGCGATGGCCGCGATCGTCAAGGACGCGGGGGACGATCCGGACGTCACCCACGGCGCCCTGGTCCGCGCCACGGTACGGCTGCTGCCGCCCGGTTCCGGGGTGGTCTTCCGGGCCGGCCCGGGCGTCGGCACGGTGACCCGCCCCGGGCTGCCGCTGCCGGTGGGCGAGCCCGCGATCAACCCGGTGCCGCGCCGGCTGATGACCGAGCACGTGGCCGAGGTCGCGGCCCGGCACGGCGGGACGGGCGACGTGGAGATCGAGGTCTCGGTCGACCACGGCGAGGAGATCGCCCGCTCCACCTGGAACCCCCGGCTGGGCATCCTCGGCGGTCTGTCCATCCTCGGCACCACCGGCGTCGTCGTGCCGTACTCGTGCTCCGCCTGGATCGACAGCATCCGCCGCGGCGTCGACGTGGCCCGCGCGGCGGGGCGCCGGCACGTGGCCGGCTGTACGGGCTCGACGTCCGAGAAGGTCGCGGTGGCCGTGCACGGACTCCCCGAGGACGCCCTCCTCGACATGGGCGACTTCGCGGGCGCGGTCCTGAAGTACATCCGCCGTCACCCGGTGGACCGGCTCACCGTCGCCGGCGGCTTCGCCAAGCTCTCCAAACTGGCGGCCGGCCACCTGGACCTGCACTCGTCCCGCTCCCAGGTGGACAAGAACTTCCTCGCGGAGCTGGCCCGCGTCGGCGGGGCCGACGAGGAACTGGCGGCCGAGGTCGCGTCCGCCAACACCGGCCTCGACGCCCTCCAGCGCTGCGCGGCGCGCGGCGTCCCGCTCGGCGACCTGGTGGCGGCCACGGCCCGCGACGAGGCACTGGCCGTGCTGCGGGGAGCACCCGTCACCGTCGACGTCCTGTGTATCGACCGGGCGGGAACGATCGTCGGACGGGCGGAGCCGCGGGGGCCGGGGCAAGGCTGACCCGGGCGGTGACGCGCCGACGCCGGAAAGATAGTGTGCCCCCGGGGATCAGGCAGAGGGGACAGGGGGACACCGGCACATGCGTCGTCGGCACATAACGAGAAACCGGGGCCTTTTGATGCTCGCCGGGGCGCTCCTGGCCACGTCGGCGTGCGGCGGGGACGGCGGGGGTGACGGCGCGAAGGATTCCCCCAGGATCGTACGCACCCAGGCACCCGCCGAGGACGCGCGGAGGAGGCAGCCGGGAGCCGCCGAGGCCGACGCGAAGCCGCTGGACGCCCGCCGCCTGCGCGGCCGACTGCTGACCCTCGCCGACCTGGGCCCGGGGTACACCGAGGTACCGGACGACGGGAAGGACGACGCGGACTCGGGGGCGACGGGCTGCGCTCCGATGGAGCGGCTCAGCGCACGCCTGCCCTCCCTGAAGCTCGCCGCCGAGGTCAAGACGAGCTTCAGGTACGACGGGACCGAGAACTCCGGAATGGGGGTCGAGCTGGGCAGCGACTCCCCCGCGCGGATCTCCGCCGTCTACAAGGAGATCTACGACTCCTTCAACTCGTGCCCGTCCTTCTCCTTCATGGAAGGCACCACGCCGACCCGGGCCACCTCGGCCAAGCCCGAGCTGCCCGCGCTCGGCGACGAGCGGTTCGGCACCCTCCTGACCATGGAGGGCACGAACGGGCCGGTGGTCGTCAAGTACGTCACGGTCCGCAAGGGCAGCGTCGTGGCGACGCTCATCGGCTCCCCCGCACTGGTCGACAAGCACATCGGTACGGCCGTCGACAAGATGACGAAGGACTGAACCACCGGCCCGTCCGGGCGCGAACTAGCCGTCCAGCAGCGGCTCCTGAAGCTCCGTCACCCACGCCGCCCGGTCCTCGGGGCACTCCAGGTAGAGTTCCCGCGCGTACCCCGCCGACCGGTGCCCGTGGGCGTCGATCCAGCGGGCGAGCGCCTGGGCCGTCGGGAGGACGTCGTCCATCGCACCGCGGTGGACGACGGTGGCGGCCGTCTCGATGCCGGGGAGGTCGACGACGTCGAACCCTGCGGACGTGACTCCGGAGCCGACCGGGAAGGCCGCGTGGGCGAGGATGCCGCCGGAGCCTGCGGGGTCGTCCTCGTAGTACGCGACGGCCGGGCCCGCCGGGGTCACCCCGGCCTCCGCCAGCCGGCGGCACAGCTCGGCGAACAGCGGGTCGACGACCGGGCCGATCTGCTCCGGCGCGTATCCGGGCGCGACGGCGCTCAGCTCGGCCACCCGGACCGTCGGGACGGCCTTGACCACTACGTCGTGGGTACTCATGATTCCCTCGCTCTCGATACTCCGGAGCCTCGCCTCGACCTGCGTCAGCCGGGCCGCCGCCGCGGTGGCGGCGGCCTCCAGTTCGGCGCGGCGCAGCCGCAGCATGCCGCGCAGCTCCTCCGTGCCCACCTCCTCGTCCACGATCGCCCGCACCTGCCGGAGGGTGAACCCCAGCTCCTTGAGGGCGATGACGCGGTTGAGGCGGGCGAGCTGCCCCGCCTCGTAAAAGCGGTAGCCGGTGGCGGCGTCGACGCGGGCGGGGCGCAGCAGCCCCGTCGCGTCGTAGTGGCGCAGCATGCGGACGGACACGCGTCCGTGCCGGGCGAAATCTCCGATGGTGAACATGACGCCCCTCAGGGAAGCGGCTGACACGGTGTGAGGGTCAAGAGCGCGGGTGCGGCGGGCCGGGGCCCGCCGTAGCCTGGGTGGCAGGAGGGCCCGCCGGTGGAGCCCCTCACCACCGCCGGGCCGGGCTTGACGGACTGCGGAGGTGAGGACGGTGCAGCACGTCGCGGGCTGGCATGTGGAAGTCGAGTTCGACGAGGACGACCGGCACGTCCGCGCCGCCGCCCTGGTGCGGCTGCGGGACGGCACCGAGGTGCGGGCGCGCGGCAAGGCCGCCCGGCACCCGGACGACCCGGGCGAGGCCCGGGTGGGCGAGGAGCTGGCGGGCGCCCGCGCGCTCGTCGACCTCGCCGAGCAGCTCGCCGCGAAGGGCGGCCACGAGGCGGCCGACCTGCGGGCGGAGGCCATGGCGGGTTAGAGGCCATGGCGGGTCAGGGGTCAGAACATCGAGCGCCCGGCGTCGTCGCGGCACCGCTCCGTCGAGTACAGGTGGCTGTCGGGGAACTGCTCGGCGCCCAGCGTCCGCCCGACGAGGATCACGGCGGTGCGGACGACGCCCGCGGCCCGTACCTGGTCGGCGATACCGGCGAGCGGGCCCCGCAGCACGATCTCGTCGGGCCGGCTGGCCATGGCGACGACGGCGGCGGGGCAGTCCGGGCCGTAGTGCGGCAGCAGTTCGGCGACGACGCGGTCCGCGTGGCGGGCGGCGAGGTGCAGGACGAGGAGCGCGCCGCTGCGGCCGAGGGTGGCCAGGTCCTCGCCGGGCGGCATGGGTGTGGCCCGCTCGGCGACCCGGGTGAGGACGACGGTCTGCCCGACCGTCGGGACGGTCAGCTCGCGGCCGAGTGAGGCCGCGGCGGCGGCGAAGGCGGGGACGCCGGGCACGATCTCGTACGGGATGCCGTGCGCGTCCAGCCGGCGCATCTGCTCGGCGACGGCGCTGAAGACGGACGGGTCGCCGGAGTGCAGCCGGGCGACGTCCTGGCCCGCCTCGTGGGCGCGGACGAACTCGGCGGTGATCTCGTCCAGATCGAGCTTTCCGGTGTCGACGAGCCGGGCGCCGGGCGGGCAGTCGGCGAGGAGTTCGCGCGGGACGAGGCTGCCGGCGTAGAGGCAGACGCCGCAGCGGGCCAGCGTACGGGCGCCGCGCACCGTGATGAGGTCGGCGGCGCCGGGGCCGGCGCCGATGAAGTAGACGGTCATGGTGGGAGGGCTCCTTCTACAGCTTCACGGCGTCTGCGGCTTCTGGTGCGGCTTGTTCCGCCGCTCGGGCGGGCTGCTGGGCCGGTACGGACGCGTGCCGGCCGGACGCCTCCGCGCCGCCGCCGCGCTTGACGACCGACCACTGCGTCACCGGCATCGCCTGCCGCCACCCGGTGAAGCCGCCCACGGGCACGGCGTGCGCCACGGCGAGCCGGACCAGTTCGCCGCCGTGCCGCCGGTAACGGTCGGCGAGCAGTGCCTCGGACTCCAGGGTGACGGTGTTGGCGACCAGCCGCCCGCCCTCGGGCAGCGCCGCCCAGCAGGCGTCGAGCAGGCCGGGGGCGGTGAGCCCGCCGCCGATGAACACGGCGTCGGGGACGGGCAGTCCGTCGAGCGCGGCGGGCGCGGCGCCGGTGACGACGCGCAGCCCGGGGACGCCGAGGGCGGCCGCGTTACGGGCGATCCGGCCGGCCCGGACGGGGTCGCGCTCGACGGTGACCGCCCGGCAGGAGCGGTGGGCGCGCATCCACTCGATGCCGATCGAACCGGAGCCCCCGCCGATGTCCCACAGCAGCTCGCCGGGGACGGGCCCGAGGGCGGCCAGCGTCGCCGCCCGGACGTGACGCTTCGTCAACTGCCCGTCGTGGTCGAAGGCTTCGTCCGGCAGGCCGGGGACGAGCGGCAGCCGGAGGGCGTCCGGCGCGGGGCGGCAGACGACGGCGACGACGTTCAGCGGATCGCCGGCCGGGTGCTCCCACGCGTCCGCCGTACCCTCGCGGCGGGCCTCGCGGTCGCCGCCCAGCTGCTCCAGGACCGTCATCGCGCTCGGTCCGAAGCCGCGCTCGCGCAGCAGCGCGGCGACCTCGGCCGGGGTGCCCGCGCCGGCGCTGAGCAGCAGCAGCCGACGGCCGGGCTGGAGGGCGGCGGCGAGCGCGTCGAGCGGCCGGCCGACGAGGCTGACCACCTCGGTGCCGTCCAGCGGCCAGCCGAGCCGGGCGCAGGCGTACGAGGCGGAGGACGGGTGCGGCAGCACCCGCAGCCGCTCGGGACCCAGCTCGTCGGCGAGGGTCCGGCCGATGCCGAAGAACATGGGATCGCCGCTGGCCAGCACGGACACCCGGCGCCCCGCGTGCTCCTCGAACAGCCGCGGTACGGCGGGCCGCAGCGGCGAGGGCCAGGCCACGCGCTCCCCCGGGCACTCCGCCGGCACGAGCCCGAGCTGCCGCGCCCCGCCCACGATCACCTCGGCCGCGCGCAGCGCCTCCCGGGCGACGGGCGCGAGCCCGGCCCAGCCGTCGGCGCCGATCCCCACGACGGTGACGGGGGCGGGCAGCGCGGTGGACTCGGGGGGCACGGACGGACACCTCGGACGGTCGGCGGACGGGCGGTAACGGAACTCTACTGACCTGCGAGGACTCGGGTACACCCGGCACCTGCGCCACCGCCCCGCCCGGCGGGCGGAGCGCGGTCACGGCGCGCCCGGTGCGGCGGACGATACGACCCGACACGCCCCACCGGGGCCTCCGACGCGGGAACCGCCCTCCGGCGACCCGTTGCCCCCCGGAGTGCCAGGACGGGGTGCAGCGGGCGGTGGCCATCGCCGGCAGGAGGTCGGCGAAGACGCTTGTAGACCTCCACCCGTCTCACCCGGCATACCGTCGAGGCCGCGTCGGCCGGACAGGGCTCCGGCGAGGGACAGGCCGTCGACGAGGAGCGGGCCTTGCCAGGGCGCGCCGCCACCGCCGCCGCCTCGCCGGAGGCGTCGAAGGCGTCGAAGGCGTCCGCCTCGGCTCGGCGGCCTGCCCCGACCGCCCGAGCGGCTTTCCCCGGTTCGTCAGGGCGGGCATCAGCCAGGGCGCGAAGCCGGCCGGGCCGGCGAGAGCCGGGGGTGGCGCATGTGCTCGACGGACTGCGCCGAACGTCCGTCCGCGCGACGGCGGTCGCCGGTCTCACTCCCCCGCCTCGGACCCGTACCCGCTAGGGACCCGCGTGCACCTGGCAGGCCCACAGGCTCGGCGTCCGCGGATAGGTGTCGCGCAGTGCGCGCACGGCCCGGTGCAGGGCCTCCGCCGTGCGCGAGACGTCGAGCGTGCCGTCGGCCGTGCGCAGGGTTTCGTAGACGCCGTGCGCGACCTCGGCCGCGATCGCGTCGTCGACGTGCCACAGCGAGCCGACGACGTGCGGGAAGCCCGCCATGCCGAAGGCGTTGACGATGTGGACGGCCTCGTCGGCGAGTTCGGGGCTGGTGCGGAGCGTGTCGCAGGCGGAAAGGTAGGCGAGCCGGACCGACGGCAGCCGCAGCCGGGCCAGGTCGCGTACGGTCAGCGGGCTGTCGGTGTGGTCGTGCAGGACGAGCCGGCTGCCGGAAGGGCGCCGCGGGTCGCTCAGGGCGTGGCAGGCGAAGTGGGCGTGGGCGTGGTGGTGCAGGGCGGGGACGACGGCGGCACGCGTGGCGGCGCTGTCCGCGAGCAGCGTGGCGCCGGGCAGGAGCCGGGCCAGCCTGTCCGCCTCGCGGCGCGCGCCCGGCAGCGGGGTCTGCCCGGCGGCCTCCGCGACGCTGACGACGAGCGTGCCGGTGCCCGCCGGCCGGGCCGTGCGCCGGCGGGCGTGGCGCAGGGCCCGCAGGGTGGGGGTGTACGAGGAGACGACCCGGTCCAGGGCGCCGGGGCCGTCGGCGGGGGCCGCCGCGTGCAGGGGGAGCGTGCCGAGGAGGCCGCCGGGTGACCACCAGACGCGGGTGGCCGTGGGGACGCGGTCGAGGACGGGGCCGGTGGCCGTCCGCCACAGCCAGGCGAGGGTGTCACGGATCTCCCGCTGGGCGCGTCGTGCCCGGTCGCGGGAGGTCTCCGGGCTCGCGGCGCGGGCCAGCGCGTCCTCGAAGGCGCGGCGGCGGGCCGCGGTCGTCCGCGGGTCGAGCTCCGGGAGCGGTACGACGTCGACGGAGTGCGCGGTGACGATCAGGGCGTCGCTGCCGTAGGGCGAGACGTTGACGAGGATGACCGGGCCCGCCGCGGCCGTCGCGCGCAGTGTGCCCTCGTCCCGGTCGCGCACCGGTCGCAGCAGGCCCACGTCGGGGTGTTCGGCGCGGATCCGGTCCGTGAGCTCGCTCCACTCGGCCGCCAGCCGCTGCCGCCGGTCGGCACGGCCGTCGGGGCCGGGCAGATCGCCGAGACCTGGCGCGGTCGGCTCGTCGGGGAGGAACCCCCCTCCGCCGGTCGCGGTGTCGAGGGCGTCCCGGAGCTCCTCGAAACGGGCCGCGAGCTCCGGGGCGGCCTCCCGGAGCCGCGTCAGGTCGCCCTCGGCGTCGAAGGCGTGGGAGAGGATCACGCCCCTGGCCTGTTCGAGCAGGCCGACCGCGAGCCCGGGCCGGCCGCGGCGCACCGCGCAGGCCGCCGCCGCGGCGCCCAGTCCGGCGCTCCGGCCGAGCAGGAACTCCTGGTCGTCGCGGAGGAGATGGCGGGGTGCCACGGCCGGCAGCAGGTCGACCGCCGTGACGTACCCCTCCAGAGCGCCCTCCCAGTCCCCCAGCTCCGCCCGGACCTCGGCCCAGGCCCGCGCCGCGTCCAGGCGCACGGACGGCGGGGCCTGCCGTTCCAGGGCGGCCTCCCGGAACGCGTCGGCGGCCTGGGCGGGATCGCCGCGGCGGCGCCGGCGGACGGGGCCACGGTCGCGCAGGACGGTGCCGAGCTGCGTGAGCCGGACCGCCCGCTGGGGGTGGCCGGGCGGAGTGGCGGCCACCGCCCGGCGCAGGAGGGCGGCCACCTCGTCCCGGGCGGCCGACGACAGCAGGACGCGGGGGCTCGTCAGTCGCGCGGCGGCCGCCACCGTCAAGGCGCCCGGCAGTGCGGGGGCGTCGGCGGGCAGCGACGCGACCACCGCGTCGGCCAGCTCGCGCGCCTCGCGGGCGTCTGCGGGCCGGGGCACGCGCGCGAAGCGGAGCATCAGGGCGATGGCGAGGTTGTGCCGCCGGTGCGGAGTGCTCGGGTCGTCCTCCGGGGTGAGGGCGAGGGCGCGTCTGAGCAGTCCGATCGCCTCGTCGAGCCGGGCGACCGGGTCGGCGGCGCGTTCGACGCCGCCGACCAGGCTGATCGCCGTCGAGCTCAGAACCGTCGCCTGGTGCGCGGGGCCCAGGCCGGGCAGGGCGGCGGCCCGGTGCCGGCACTCCTGGGCCTCCCGCAGGTCCTCGCCGTCCTCGGTGAGCCGGTGGCGCAGGCTCAGGGCCGTCCCCAGGTTGAGCAGCCGCACGCCGAGTATCCGGTGTCCCTCGGGCGTGAGCGCCACCGCCTCCCGGTGCGCCCGTACCGCCTCGTTCAGCTCCCGTACGTCTCCGGAGCGTTGGTGGCACGCGGTCAGGACGAGGCCGAGGTCGTTGAGGGCGGTGGGCCGGTCCGGGTGGCCCGGCGGCAGGTGCGCCTCAGCCTGCCGCAGCCGGCGCAGCGCCTCGTCCAGGTCGGCTCTGTTCGCTCGCGGATCGCGGGTATAGCGGGTGTACAGGGTCATCGCGGCGGCGAGGGGCGACGGCCGCGGGCCGTCCGGCTCCGGTGCGGACGCGGTGTCCGGGCGGGTGAGGTCGAACGCCGCGTCCAGGTCCGCGGAAGCGCCGGTCGCGACGGACCGCGCGCGCAGGGCGTTGCCCAAGGCGTTGCGGAGGGCGGCACGAGGACCGGGGTGCCGGGCCGTGCGGAGCGCTTCGGCCAGGACGGCGACCGCCTCGTCGAGGTCCTCGGTACGGCCGGTGTGCTGCGCCCGCAACAGGAGAGCCGTGCCCAGGGCGTGGCCCGCCGCCGGGTCCTCGACGGCACCGGGGGCGGCGGGGGCGGCGGCGCGGCGGCACAGGTCCACGATCTCGTCGCACTGCTCGGGAGTCGCGCCCTCCCGCTGCCGCAGCAGCGTCAGGGCCCTCCCCAACGCGCCGAGGCGGTCCGCCGGGGGCGGGGCCCCGGGCGGCAGTTGGTCCAGGACGTCACGCGCGACGCCGACGGCCTCGTGGAGGTCCTCGGGAGCGTACGAGCGCAGGTAGCGGTCCAGGAGCCGGTCTCCCAGGGCGCCGAGGGCGAGGAGCCGTTCGGGGGAGCCGGCGGGGAGCGCCTTGAGGGCGCGGTGGGCGAGCAGGACGGGGTCCGGGCCGTCGACACCGTCCGGCAACGGCCGCGACCGGTCCCCGGCGCCCGGCCCGCGTCCACCGCCGGGCGGAACCCGGGACGAAACCCCGGGCGGAACCCGGGACGGAGCCCCGGACGGAACCCGGGACGAAACCCCGGACGGAACCCCGGACGGAACCCCGGACGGATCCCGAGACGGATCCCGAGACGGGCCTCCGGACGGATCCCGGGACGGACCTCCGGCCAGGTCCCGGGACGGATCCCCGGACAGGTCCCCGGCCAAGTCCCCGAACGCGTCCTCGAAGGGCCAGGCCATCCCGGCGAGGGCCAGCGCGCGGGACAGCTCCGCACGCCGGGCCGGGTACCAGGGCTCGTACTCCGGCGTCGCCAGCACCGCCAGGCTGCCGCACCCGACCGCGGTGGCCAGCCGGATCTCCCGCGACAGTGTCATGGCCCCGAGCACCGCCGCCGCCTCGTGCAGCCGGCGGACCTCCTCGGACGCGCCGGGCGGCGGGTCGTCCTGCCGTCCCTCGACCGCGATCACCAACGCGGCGCACTGCGCCGACCACTCGGCCGGCCCGTCCGCGTGCGCCGGGTCCGGGCGCACGGCGGGGTCGGTCGCCGCGTAGGCCGCCGCCAACTCCGGTGGGACGAGACGGGGATCGGCGACCCACACCGGGAAGAGCAGCGTTCCGGCCATGCACCCGTGGACGCCGCCGACGGGCCCCGGGCAGGCCATCGCGCGGGCGACGCAGAGCCGGCCAGCCGTGTGCCGCGCCTCCAGGTCGGTCGCCGTGTCGGCGGCCCGCAGCAGGCCCCGGAGCTCCGCGTCCGCCGCGGGCCCCGACACCACCTCCCCGTCCACCGTGCCGTCCGCCGTCACGGCCCGGGCGAGGCGCGCGCGGACCGCCGTCAGAAACCGGTCCCGGTCGTACCGCATCCGGCCACTCCCCCCTGTTCCTCCGTCACCCCGTCATCATCGACCCATCATCAACTCCGGTCATCCTCCGGCACACTTGGACCATGAATACGACTCCCGACTCCCCACCACCCGATCAGAGAGCGGCAGCCGCCCTGTGCGCCCTCCTCGGTTCGCCGGACGCCCTGCGGCAGCCCGGGGTCAGGGAAGCGGCCGAACGGGCGCGGGACCTGCTGCGGTCCGCGGCCGACGCCGACCGGCTCGCCGCCGGCTACCGCGCCCTGGACACGGCGTTGCGCCGGGCCGGCGACGCGCGCGGGCTGGTCGACGGCTTCCGGGGCGGGACGGCCGCCCCCGGCGTCTCGCCGCACATCAAGGTGGCCGTATGCCCGGGACCGGCCGAGTGCTCCCGCGTCGAACGGGCCCGCGACCTGCTCCCCGCCCCGCACTGCGCGGTCAACGGCACCCGCATGCGCAAGGCCCGGCTGGGCGCCGCGCGGTGACGGCGTCCTCATGAACCCGCTGATCGCCACCCTCGGCGGCAAACTCACCGAACGCTGGCTGAATCTGCTCGTCCTCCCCGGTGCCCTCTTCCTCGGCGCCACGGCCGTCGGCACCACGCTCGGCCACCGCCACTGGCACGACGTCGGCCGGCTGCGCGCCCGCCTGGACGGCCTGGCCGCCCGCCCCGCCCTCGACCGCCCGGGCACCGCCGCGCTGCTGATCGCCCTCGTGCTGCTCGCGGCGACGGCCGCCTCCCTCGCCGCGCGGTTCCTCGGCGGCGGGATCGAGCGGTACTGGCTGCGCCACGGCCGGGACCCGCTGTCGCGTGCCCGCACCGCCCGCCGGGCCCGCGCGTGGCGGGCGCGGGACGCGCGGCTCGACGAGGCCGTCGCCCGCGCCCACCGGACGGGCGCCGGCCCCGACGGCGCGGTGCTGGTCCCCGGCGAGGTGCTGGCCCGTATCCAGGCCCTGACCGAGGCCCGCGACCGCGTCTCGCCCCGCGAACCGGTCCGCCCGACCTGGTACGGCGACCGCGTGCAGGCGACGGCCGACCGCCTGGAGGCCGCCTACGGGGTGGACCTCGCCGCCCTCTGGCCGCGCCTGTGGCTGACCCTCCCGGAACCGGCCGTGCGCCAGATCCAGTCGTCCCACGACTCCTTCGCCGCCGCCGCCCGCCTCGCCGCCTGGGCCGGCGCCTACGCCGTCCTGGCCTGCTGGTGGTGGCCCGCGGCGCCGGTGGCCGCCGGCTGCGCGGCCGTCGCCCGCTCCCGCGCCCGCGCCGGGCTGGACACCCTCGCGGAGCTCACCGAGGCCGCCGTGGACGTCCACGGCCGGGAGCTCGCCGCCCGCGTCGGCCTGCTCCCGGCGGAGACGCCCGGACCGCTGGCCCGGGAGACCGGGGACGGGATGTCCGAGCTGTTCAGGAAGGCCGGCTGACGGCCGCCCCGCCCACCGCTCCTGCATACAATGTGCAACTACGAAAACTGTGCGGAAGGCGGAAGCGTGGGACGTTCACCGGTGGTGCTGGGCATCGAGTCGTCCTGCGACGAGACCGGCGCCGGGCTGGTCCGGGACGGCAGGCTGCTGGGTCACGCGGTGGCGTCCAGCATGGACGAGCACGCCCGGTACGGAGGCGTCGTGCCGGAGATCGCGGCCCGCGCCCATGTGCACGCGGCCGCGCCCGTGGTCCGGCAGGCGCTGGCCGAGGCCGGGCTGTCGATGGCGGACATCGGGGCGGTGGCGGTGACGACCGGGCCCGGGCTGTCCGGGGCGCTGCAGGTCGGGGTGGCCGCGGCGAAGGGGCTCGCCTACTCGCTCGGGGTCCCGCTGTACGGGGTGCACCACCTGGCCGGGCACGTGGCGGCCGACACCCTGGAGCACGGCCCGCTGCCGAACCCCTGCGTGGTGCTGATCGTCTCCGGCGGCCACACCTCGCTGCTGCTGGTCCGTGACCTCGCCCGGGACCCCATCGTCCACCTGGGCGACACCCTCGACGACGCGGCCGGCGAGTGCTTCGACAAAGTCGCGCGCGTCTTCGGCCTGCCCTACCCGGGCGGCCCCGCCGTGGACCGGGCGGCCCGGGACGGCGACCCGCGCGCCGTCGCCTTCCCCCGCCCGATGACCGGGCCCCGCGACGACCCGTGGACGTTCTCGTTCTCCGGCCTGAAGACCGCCGCCGCCCGCTGGGCCGAGCGGCACCGCGCCGCCGGCCGGCCGCTGCCGGTCGCGGACGGCGCCGCCTCGCTCCAGGAGGCCATCGCCGACGTCCTGACCCGCAAGGCCGTCGCCGCGTGCGTCGAACACGGCGTCGGCACGCTGGTGGTGGTCGGCGGCGTGGCCGCCAACTCCCGGGTGCGCGCTCTGGCCGAGGAGCGCTGCGCCGCGGCCGGCGTGGAGCTGCGCGTCCCGCCCCTGCGACTGTGCACCGACAACGGCGCGATGATCGCGGCCGTCGGCGACCTGCTGGTCCGCGCGGGCGCGGAGCCCGCCCCGCTGGACGTGTCCGTCGACCCGTCGGCGCCGCTGGAATACGCGGCCCTGCACCCCGTCGCCCGGACCGTCCGCGCCGCCTGACGCGCCGCGCCCGGGTGCCGGACGGCCGCCTCGGGGGAAGACTGGCCGCATGCGAACCGGACTCCTGCGCATGATCGGGGCGACGACCGCCGTCTACGGCGTGGCGGTGACCCTCCGTCCACGGCTGCTCGGCGGCCCCTCGGGCCTGCCCGACACAGCCGCCGTCCGCGTCTCGCTCGCCCCGCTGGCCTGGCGCGACGCGGCCTCGGGGCTGGCGATGCTGCTCGCCCCGGAGGGCCCGGCCCTGCGGACGGCGACACTGCTGCGCATCGCCGCGGACTTCGGCGACGCGGTGCTGCTCGGCCGCTCCCTGCCGGGCCCGGCCCGCCGGGCGGGCGCGGTGGCGGTGTCCGTGGGCTGGGGAGCGCTGTCGTGCGCGGCCCTGTGGGGCCCGGGCCGCCCGCACCCGGCGCTACGGGCCGCTCTGCCGGGGGTTCCGCGGCTCGCCCGGGGCGGACGGCGGGGAGGAGACGGCTGACGTCCGGCGGGCCGCCGCCCGCACGCTCCCACCGTCCCGCCGCCGCCCGCGCGCTCCCACCGTCCGGCCGCCGCCCGCACGCTCCCGCCGTCCCGCCGTCGCCGGCCGGAAACGCCGGCGCCGTCGCCCCGCGGAAACCGCCCGCACGGCCGGGCCACCGCACACGCAACGCCCGTCCCACCGTCACCACACTCGAAACGCTCGCACCACCGTCGCCCCCGGAACCCCCTCTGTCCCGTGGTCGCCCTGAAACCCGAGAACGCCGGACGGGCCGGGCGCCTCCCGCGCACCGGCCCGTCCGTCGGTCCGTTCCTCCCGGCCGTCTCCTACCAGTCGGAGCGCCGGTAGTCCTTGAGGAAGCACCCGTACAGATCCTCCCCCTCCTCGCCGCGCACGATCGGGTCGTAGACGCGGGCGGCGCCGTCGATCAGGTCGAGCGGGGCGTGGAAGCCCGCCTCGGCCAGCCGCACCTTGTCCGGGTGCGGGCGCTCGTCCGTGATCCAGCCCGTGTCGACGGCGGTCATGAGGATGCCGTCGGTCTCCAGCATCTCCTGCGCGCTGGTGCGGGTGAGCATGTTGAGCGCGGCCTTGGCCATGTTGGTGTGCGGGTGGCCCGCGCCCTTGTAGCCGCGGCTGAAGACGCCCTCCATGGCGGAGACGTTGACGACGTACTTCCGGCGGGCCGTCGAGGCGGCCATCGCCGGGCGGAGCCGGCTGATCAGGATGAACGGCGCGGTCGAGTTGCAGAGCTGGACCTCCAGCAGCTCGACCGGGTCGACCTCGGAGACCGTCTGGATCCAGCTGTTGGTGGCATCCAGGTCCGGGACCAGGCCGCCGGCGTCGATCGCCGTGCCGGCCTCGATCCGGGCGAGCGAGGCGGAGCCGGAGACCAGTGCCAGGTCGGTGACGTCCTGGGCGGTCAGGCCCTCGCCGTTCCCGGTGGGGAGCGCGGCGACGGCGTCCACGGCACCGCTGCCGAACGCGCCGATCACCTCCGCGGCCGGCAGCGCGCCGGCGGGCAGCGGCGCCGATTCGGCGGCGACGAGCTCGCTGTAGGCGCGCGGCGACCGGCGGACGGTCTGGGCCGCGTTGTTGATCAGGATGTCGAGCGGGCCCTCGGCGGCCACGCTGTCGGCGAGCGCCACGACCTGCGCGGGGTCGCGGAGGTCGATGCCGACGACCTTGAGCCGGTGGATCCACTCGTCGCTGTCCGGCATCGCCTTGAAGCGGCGGATGGCGTCGTTGGGGAACCGGGTGGTGATGGTGGTGTGCGCGCCGTCGCGCAGCAGGCGCAGCGCGATGTACATGCCGATCTTCGCCCGCCCGCCGGTGAGTAGCGCCCGGCGGCCGGTGAGGTCGGTCCGGGCGTCGCGCCGGGCGCGGTTCTCGGCCGCGCACTCCCGGCACAGCTGGTGGTAGAAGGCGTCGACCTCGACGTAGCGGGTCTTGCAGATGTAGCAGGAGCGCGGGCGCTCCAGGACGCCCGCGATCTCGCCGAGGGCGGTGGAGCTGGGCAGGATGCCCTGCGTCTCGTCGTCGATGCGGTCGGCGGAGCCGGTGGCCGTGGCCTCGGTGACCTTGCGGTCGTGGGCGGTCTTGGCGGCCCGGCGCTCCTGGCGGCGGCGCTGCTTCACCATCCGGTAGATACCCGAGGTGGCCCGTCGGACGGTGACCGCGTCCGGGTGGTCGACCGGCAGCTCGTCGAGCTCCTTGAGCACGTCCAGGCAGATCGCCAGACGCTCGGGGTCGATACCCGCCCCGTCGGCCGTGCCCCGGGCGTCGCCGCGGCTCTCTTCTGTGACCGTCATAGCCGCTGTTGTTTCCAGTCCATACGTTCGATTGAGGCTTCCGGGAAACTGTACGGAAGCTCCGCTCCAATACCAAACCCGCCCCGGCGAACGCAAGGCGCCGCCACGCCGGAAAGCGGGCCGCTCAAGGCGGCCCGCCATGCTCCCACGTATGCAGCGCCCTCTCAATTCCCGCGCATCACATCTGACTTATTGCCCTCAACGGGTTAATTAGTGCTTCAGCGGCCCATTTTGGTGCATCCCCATCGGAAACCCCGGTCACAATTGACGCTCAACACCCCTTAGAAAGGCTTCAGCCATGTCGCGTATCGCCAAGGCAGTCCTCATGACCGCCGCCGCCGGCGCCGTCGTCTCCGGCGCCTCGGGCGTCGCAGTCGCCGACTCCCACGCCGGTGCGGCGGCCGTGGGTTCCCCCGGCGTCATCTCCGGCAACGCCATCCAGGTGCCGATCCACCTGCCGATCAACCTGTGCGGGAACTCGCTCGACATCATCGCTCTGCTGAACCCCACGTTCGGCAACACCTGCGTCGCCGACTGATTTCTTCCCGGACCGCGGTACACCGGACCGCAAGCCGCGCGGGGCGGGTCACAGTCAGCCGCCGGAACCCTCCCCCGCGCACCCGTGGCGCCCATCACCCTCGTGATGGGCCCCACGCTCGTTCCCGTTCCGATCCCGTCCCCGGTCCCGTTCCCGCTCGCCGGGCCGGGACCCGGCGCTCCCCCCGTCGTCCCCGGCTTCGCCCCGCTCCCCGCGCCGCCGCACGGCACCGGACGGGCGCGGACCCGGCGCTCCGGGGAGGTCCGGGACCTCGACGACGGGCGGCAGGTCGGGGGTCAGGTGCGTGTGCTGTGACGTCATGACGGTGAACCTCGTTTCGGTACGGATCCCGGGCACGGCCCGGGGCGGGGCCCGCGGGGGCCGGCCGTTCGATGACGTACGTGTGCCCCGCGGCCGCCCGGATCAGACGGGCGCCAGCAACTGCCGGCGCAGGTGGGCACAGGTGCGGCTGAGGATCCGCGAGATCTGCATCTGGGAGACCCCCAGCCGGGCGCCGATCTGCTGCTGGGTGAGATTGCCGAAGAAGTGCCAGTACAGGACCGACTTCTCCCGTTCGGGGAGGGCGTCGAGCAGCGGTCTGAGCGACTGCCGGTCGACCACCAGGTCCAGCGCGCGGTCCACCCGGCCCAGGGTGTCGGCCAGCGGCACTTCGCCCGCCCCGTCGACGGGGTGGTCGAGCGACAGGGTGTGGTGCACCCCGTCCGCGTCGATGCCGCGCCGGACCTCCGCC
The DNA here is from genome assembly GCF_051386555.1 of Streptomyces sp. URMC 126. NCBI lineage: Bacteria > Bacillati > Actinomycetota > Actinomycetes > Kitasatosporales > Streptomycetaceae > Streptomyces > Streptomyces sp. URMC 126. The sequence continues at coordinate 621 of NZ_JBPQTX010000090.1, read as the reverse complement.
TCGGTGAGGCCCGCCTCCTCGGCCAGGGCGGCCTCGGTGACGCGCGTCCCCGCACCCTTCTGCTCCAGCCGCGACCGGGCGGCGCGGACCGCGGCCCGCAGCTCCTGATCGCGCCGGGGGATGTGCAGCGACCACACGTGGTCGCGTACGTGCCGCTTGAGCTCGCCGTTGATAGTGGGCACGGCGAAGGACTCGAAGGCGAAACCGCGGTCCGGATCGAACCGGTCGACGGCCCTGACCAGCGCCAGCGCCGCCACCTGCCGGAGATCGGCCGGACTCTCCCCGCTGGACCGGTACCGCAGGCTGATGCGCTCGGCCATGGGGAGCCACGCGGCGATCAGCTCCTGCCGCAACCGGGTCCGCTCAGGCCCGTCGGGCAGTGTCGCGAGCCGTGCGAACAGTCCGGCCGTCCCGGGGCTCTGGCGCGTACGCCGCCGGAGAGCTGTCTCAGTCATGGTCACCGCCCTCGCTCGTACGCCAAGGAGTGCTGCCGGCGGTTTCAGCATGACCCGACCCTTCCGGATGCGCGACTCGGCGCAGCCACCCGGTCACGCAGGGCGAGGGGGCGGAAGCGGAACGGTGATCCGGGGGGACGTCGTCCGGGCCCGCCCCGGCCCGGAC
>NZ_JBPQTX010000089.1:0-23360 GCF_051386555.1 Streptomyces sp. URMC 126 | reverse complement strand
ACGGGTCGTCGGGGTGGCGCACCGCCGCCAGCTCCCGCCAGGCCCGGCGGCCGGCGATCTCGACGACGGCCTCCGGACCGACGGCGCCGGCGGTGAGCAGGTGTCCGATGAGGGCGTCGTGGTCCTCGACCTCGTAGCCGAGCGCCGCGCCCCAGAAGGCGGCCAGCCGGTTCGGGTCGGCGCAGTCGACGACGAGCTTCCAGTGCAGGGCCATCGGTTCTCCCGGAGAAAGAGGGTGGGTGGTCGGCCGCAGGGAGATGACCCGTGGTCAGGCCCCGCCGCGCTGAAACCTTTTATAGTGGTTACATGATCGAACAGGCAATCGGCATGGTGCTCCGCTCCCCGGAGGGCACCTCCTACGTCTTCGACCCCGGCGCGCTCTGCCTGGAGTTCCTGCTGACCGGCGGCCCCGGCGAGCTCGCCCGGTACGAGACGCTGGACACGCCGGACGGCCTGGCGGCCTGGGCCGCCGCCTCCCGGCTGCGCCTGGACGCGAACGGCGTCCGGGTGGAGGCCGGCGGGCCGGCACGCGCCCGGCGGACGCGGGACGCCCTGTGGCGGCTGGCCCGCGCCCGCGCCGCGGGGGCCCCGCCGGACGCCGCCGACCTGACCGTCGTCAACGAGGCGGCGGCCTACGCCCCGCTGGTGCCGCGCGCCGGGCTGGACGGCGGCCGGTCCTGGGTCCTGCCGGCCACCGGTGACCAGGTGGTGTCCACGGTCGCGCGGGACGCCGTCGACCTGTTCACCGGCCGCTTCGCCGACCGGGTCCGGGAGTGCGGGGCGGACGACTGCCGGCTCCTCTTCGTCGACGTCTCCCGGCCCGGACGGCGGCGCTGGTGCGCCATGGAACGCTGCGGGAACCGGCACAAGGTCCGCGCCCTGCGGGCCCGGCGGGAGGCCGGCGCGGCCCCCGGGGTCTGAAACACCGGCGCGCGGAGCGCGGATGCCGGCCCCGGCGCCGCCCCCGCGCGGAACGCGCTCTGCTCGCCGTCCGGCGATGTGCGGATAATGGGGGGTTCCGCCGGGCAGTCGCAGACCATGTCGGTCGGCCGGTGGACGTCCGACAGTCAATCAGCACCGGAAGATGGGGGCGTCGATGAAGAGCGAGCAGCGGCACGGGAAGCGGTACCGGGGGCGGCTGTCCCGCCGGATCTCCGCTGTCGTCGCGCTGGCGCTGGGCACCGCTCTGCTGGCCACGCCCGCGACGGCCGCGGCCGGCCGGTCCGAGGCCCGGACGGTACAGCAGGTGCGCCCGGTGACCGCCGCCGCCGAGCCGGCCGTGGCCGCGGAGGCGGCGACGGCGGAGGCCGGGACGGTGGCGCGGGTCCAGCGGGCCGACGCGGACGACCGGGTCCTGGCCAAGGAGAAGAAGAAAAAGAAGAAGAAGGGCTTCTTCAAGAAGCTGGGCATCGCCCTGCTCGTCATCCTGATCGTCGTGATCATCCTCGTGATCGTCGCGATCTGGCTGATCGTGCACTACGTGCGCAAGGCGCTGCGCCGCCGCCGTTCCTGACGGCGGGGCGCTTTTTCCCACGGCGCGGCGGGCACCGCGACCCGGGCGGCCGTCGGCCTCCCGGCGCGGCCCGCCCGGCCGCCGTTCCCGCTACTTCGCCCCGCGCCCCCTGCGGGCCTTCGGCGGTTCGCACTCCTGGGCGGCCGCGATGAAGGGCTTGAGCGCGTCGTGGAGCTTGTTCAGGGACTCGGGGCCCAGCTCGATCTGGTAGTACTGCACCGACGGGACCAGCCGGGTCTCGAAATCGCCGCTTCCGGCGGCGTCCTTCCCGCTCCCCGCGCGGACCTCCATGCCCGGGACCGCGAAGGTGTGCAGGTGGACGTCTTCCGTCACGGCCGGATCGAGGTCGTCGTATGCCTCGACCTTCACCCAGGTTTCCTGGGTGATGGACTGGTCTCCCACCGTCAGCGTCCTGTCGCCCTTCCGCACCCCCGGCTCGCCTTGCCGCGACTCGTCCACCTCGATAAACCTGGTACCCATCGGCGCCCTTTCCTCAAGATCAGGTCAAAGCCTAGCCCGATCGGGTGAGTTGGACGCCACCGGCCCGAGGGGCGCTGGGGGAGGGGGCCGCGGCCGCCGTCCCGGCGCGGTCGTCCTCGGCCGGTCCGGCTCAGCTGGTGCGGCTCAGCTGGTGCGGCTCAGCTGGTGCGCACGACCCAGGCCAGGGCGAGCCACGGGGCGGACGCCGCGCCGGCGGCGAGGCCCCAGCCCGTCGCGGTGTCGGGGAAGCCGGTGAGCAGCGGGACGGCGAGGAGCGTACCGCCGGCCAGGAACGCCGCGGCGGGCAGGTGGACCCAGGGCTCGAAGCGCCGGGCCCGGGCGACCCCCGCCTCCCGGCGGTGCATGGCGACGGCCGTGCTCAGCCCGGCGACGAGGGCCAGGATCCAGATCACCGGCCGGACCACGATACGGCCGACGGTGGACGAGAGGTCGTCGTCCGCGGCCGGGCGCACGCCCAGCTCGGGGCGGCTCGGGGCGTACAGCAGCTTGATGGAGCGGCCCTGCTCCAGCTCGCCCTGGGTCCGCACGCCGTCGACGGTCACCTGGCGCGGGCCGGAGTCGAAGGGCACGGTGACGACGATGGTGGAGCTGAACTCCTCGACGTTCCGCTCCGCCTCCCCGGTGATCTGTGACTTGCCGACGACCTTGGCCACCGTGAGCTGGTGGGTGCGCCCGCCGGCCCGGTTCACTTCGGCGAGCCACCGGCCGTGTGCCCCGTCAGGGCCGACCGCCTGGCTGAGCGCGGCGGCGCTGGCGAAGGCGATGCCCAGGCCCAGGACCCAGGACAGGACGCGGGAGCGGGGCGGCGCCGGCCGTGCCCCGTAGCCCCGGCGCGCGGCCCGTCGGCGTGCCGCCCGTCCGCGCGCGTTCCTGCGGCGGGAGGCCTCGCGGCGCAGCGCGGCCCGTCGGCGCGCGCGGTCCACCAGGGAGGCGAGGATCCAACAGAGGGCGCAGGCCGCCGTGGCGCCCGTCATCCAGAGCAGATGGCGCCTGGGCGGCTGTTCGGTGAAAGGGAAGGTGCCGTAGGGGAGGACGGCGAGCAGCGCGGTGGCGTACCCGACGAGCAATGTCGCCCACCCGGTGAGCCGCGTCCCTGCCCTCATGCCCAACAACCCCGCCCAGCCATCTGATGATCTTGACGTGGACAGCGTAGTTGGTGTGCTCGCTCGGACGTACGGGTGCCCGGGCGCCGGGACGGCGCGGGAGCCCGGGCGCGGCGGGGCTCAGGCGTACGGGGTGAGGAACCGGTCGGGCTGGCAGGCGTCGCAGGGGCGGACGTCGTGGGTGGCCATCTGGGCCCGTGCCTCGGCGGTCGTCAGGGTGTCCTCGCCGCCCTTCGGCACCCAGCAGCCGGCGTGGTGCAGTTCCTGGAGCACGCCGCCGGAGCGGCGGTAGAGGGTGATGGGCCAGACCGCGTCCTCGAAATCGGGGCGCAGGGTCCTCCGCTGGGAGATGTGGGTCTGATCGGAGTCCCCGGAGAGACGTTTGAGCACGAGCTCGCGGATCCAGTCGTGCGGGGAGCGGCCGACTCGGTGCGCCGCGGCCTCGATACGGTCGAGTTCGTCTGGGCTGAAGAGCTCCTCCATGACGGGGGACAGTAGCAGCGCGGAAGCCCTCCCGGCCCCTGATCCGAAGGATGATCTCACTGCGCCCACCTGCGGGTTGACCAGGGTGTACGGTTCGCCTCGGCATGTGCCCGCGGCCCGGTGGCCGCCGCCGGACGGCGGTGGCTGCGCCGTCTCGTCCGGCATAGGACAGGCGTGTATTCGAGGTGGCATCGGACAGCTGTCGGAAGCGGGGATTCCGTGTGTTCGGGAATCACCTGTCCTTGTGAACACCCAGCCGCCCGGCGCCGTTCGGGGAAACGGCAGGAGTGCGTGGTGGCCGGGTGACGCCCGGGCCGCAGGGGCTCAGTGCGAGGCGTGCGAGCCCGGATGGAAGAGCGGCCGGATGGGGCCATGTGGGGGGTGCCGGGGCATGTCCGGTGCGTTTGTCACATGATCATAGGGTCAGTTTGTTAGCTTGAGCCCGCTTGGTCCCGTCTGTCCGTTGTGCGGCTGGGGGTGTAGTGGTGGCGGTTTCTGCGCGTGAGGCCCGGCTCGCGGCGGCCCGTGGCAGGAAGGCCGCGAACATGTCAGGCGAGGGGGCGGCCGCCGCCCTCCCGGCGGGCGGGATCGCCGCCGGCGGCCTGCCGTTCGACGGTGGTCCGGCCGACGTCGTCCCCGCCCTGGGCGGCCGCGGCGGCTCGGCTCCCGGCGGGCCCCCCGGCCCGGGCGGCGGAACCCCCGGCGGCTCCGGAGGGTCCGGCGGCGGCCCGGACGGCCCCCGGGGCGGCGGACCGGTCGCCTCCGCTCCGGCCGGCCCCCCGCCGGACTACGACTACGACGGATTCAGCAGACTGGCGGGCGAGTTGACGGAACCGCCCGCCGGCGTCTACCGGGTGCGCTACCGGCGCCTGGTGACCGGCGGCATCCGGGGACAGTTCGGGGCCCTGCTGCTGGTGACGGCCGCCCCCTTGGTCTCCCTGGCCCTGCTGGTCTGGCTGATGCTGCCCGAGCACTGGGTGGAGCGCCCGTTCATCGACGAGTGGGAGCGCGCCGCCGACGCCGTGATGACGCTGTCCATCGGGCTCATCGAAACGTTCCGCCTGATCAACGTGGTGTCCAACGCCCATGCCACCTGGGTGGCCCGCGACCCCGTCCCGGTCCGCGCGCAGCCGGGCACCCGGGTCGCGTTCCTCACCAGCTTCGTGCCGGGGAAGGAGCCGCTGTCCATGGTCCGCGCCACCCTGGAGGGCGCGGTCCGCGTCCGGCACGACGGCGTGCTGGACGTCTGGCTCCTCGACGAGGGCGACGACCCGGAGGTCAAGCGGCTCTGCGAGCGGCTCGGCGTACGCCACTTCACCCGCAAGGGCGTCGAGCGCTGGAACCAGCCCTCGGGCAGCTTCCGGGCCCGTACCAAACACGGCAACTACAACGCCTGGCTCGACGCGCACGGCGACGACTACGAGTTCATGGCCTGCGTGGACACCGACCACGTCCCCCTGCCCAACTTCCTGGAACGGATGATGGGTTACTTCCGCGACCCCGACGTGGCCTTCGTGGTCGGCCCCCAGGTCTACGGCAATTACACGACGGCGGTCACCAAGGCCGCCGAGAGCCAGCAGTTCCTCTTCCACGCCCTCATCCAGCGCGCCGGGAACGCCTACGGCGCCCCCATGTTCGTCGGCACCAGCAACTGCGTCCGCGTCAGCGTGCTCCGCCAGATCGGCGGCCTCTACGACTCCATCACCGAGGACATGGCCACCGGTCTGGAGATCCACCGCCGCCGCAACCCCGCCACCGGCCGCCGGTGGCGCTCCGTCTACACCCCCGACGTCCTCGCCGTCGGCGAAGGCCCCTCCTCCTGGACCGACTTCTTCTCCCAGCAACTGCGCTGGTCCCGCGGCACCTACGAAACGCTGCTCCGCCAGTTCTGGCGCGCCGTGTGGACCATGTCGCCCGGTCGGGTGGTCAACTACTCGCTCATGGTGGCCTATTACCCGATGGCCGCGCTCAACTGGGTGCTGGGCGCCGTCTCGTGCGTCCTCTTCCTGGCCCTCGGCGCGTCCGGCATCAACGTCGAGTCCCAGGTCTGGCTGATGCTCTACGGGGACGCGGCGGCACTCCAGGTCGGCCTCTACGTCTGGAACCGCCGCCACAACGTCAGCCCTCACGAACCGGCCGGCTCCTCCGGCACCGCGGGCATGCTCATGTCCGCCCTCTCGGCGCCGCTGTACGCCCGGTCGCTAGGCGAGGCCCTGCTGCGCCGCCGCTCCCGGTTCGTCGTGACGCCGAAGGGCGACTCCGCCAGCCCGGACCGCGTCCTGACCTTCCGCACCCACCTCACGTGGGGCGCCGTCCTCGGCTTCGCGCTCCTCGCCTCCTACGTGCTCAGTCACGCCCACACGGCCATGCGGATCTGGGCGTTCCTGGGCCTGGTGACGACGCTCATCCCGCTGGGCGTATGGCAGGCCGGCCTGCTGGCGCAGCGCCGCCGCGGGCCGGCGCCCGCCCTGGCGGACACGGGCCGGGACGGCGGCCAGGAGCCCGAGTCCGCCCGGCCGGTCGGGCAGCGGACGCCGGTGTAGCGGGCCGCCGGGTGGCGGTCCGGGATCGAAAAGCTGTTGACAGGGCTCACTGTCTGTCATTGAGTCTGCTCGGACATGTATTCGATCTGGGGGGATCGTCATCGCTACCAAACACACCGGCCTGGCCGTCGCCTGCTGCGCGCTCGTGGTGGCGGGCACCGCGGTGGCCTGCGGCACGGAGGAGAAGCCGAGCGCCGGCGCGAGGCTGGAGAGAGCGTTCGCACGGCTGGGGGAGGAGAAGGCCGTCGCGGTGGACTTCGGGTTCGACGCGAACGCCGAACAGGTCTACGCCGCGCTGAAGGACGGGAAGGACGGGAAGGACGGGAAGGACGGACTCGATCGTGAGCAGGCCGGCGTCCTCGCCGACCTGAGGATGAGCTACGCCGTCGTCTCGGACAAGCCGCTGAAGGAGCGGTCCGGGGGGAGCGGGAAGGACGGGAAGGGCGGGAAGGGCGGGAAGGGCGGCGAAGACGGGGCCCGGCCGTCCGTCGCCGGCCGGCTCGCCAAGAAGGACGGCACGGTCCTGGCCGAACTGCGGGCGGTCGACCGGAAGATGTACCTCCGCGGCGATGTCAGGGCGTTCGCCGGGATGGTGAAGCCCAAGAACGCCAAGGAGCGGACCGAGCGCCGCGAGTTCGACGACGCGCTGCGGAAGATCGACCGGATGCCGGACTCGCTGGCCGCGGTCAGGAACGCCCTCAAGGGCGAGTGGGTCGCCCTCGACGCCAAGGAGTTCGAAGAGCTCGCGGAGAAGAAGCGCGAGCGGGACGGCGACTCCGCCGACGCACTGGACGAGCGGACGCGGCAGCGGATCGCCGACGCCCTCCGCAAGGCGCTCACTGACAACTCCGACGTCAGGGACGCCGGCACGAGGGACGGCGCCGAGCACGTGAAGGTCACCGTTCCCGCCCGCAAGGCGGCCCGGCAGCTCTCCGAGGCCCTCAAGCCGATGCGGAAACACCTGCGCGAGGCGGGCAAGGGCGGTGACCTGAGCGCGCTGGAGAACGCGCCGGACAAGGACGTCGTCTTCGACGTCGCCCTCAAGGACGGCCGGTTGTCCGCCGTCACCGTCGACATGGCCGAGCTGGACCAGGACGTCCACGCCCGGTTGCCCCTGACGGTCGGTTTCCGGAGCACCTCCGTGCGGGTCGACGCGCCGTCCGGCGCACAGCGGCTCTCGGTGCGGGAGATCACCGAGGCGCTGATGCGCATGATGGGCGGCGGCACGGGCGTCACCGGCGCCGGCGCGGCGGGGGCCGGCGTGACGCCGGGCGCCGTGGCCGGCGCCGGAGCGGGGCCCGCCTGCTGCGTGGCGGGCCCTCCCTGGGCGGGGTCCGGTGGCCGGGCGGGAGAAACCGGCGGGGCCGTCGGAGCAGGTGGGGCAGGTGGGGCGGTGGGAGCGGGCGCGGCGGCCGACGGGGGTGCGGTGACCGCCGGCGTCGCTTCCGGCGCCGTCGGCCGCGTCGTCGCCAGCCCCAGCGCGTACTCCGCCCACCAGTGCCCGGCCGGCGGCGCGCCCCGGCAGGCGCCGTCCGACTCGCCGGGCCGCTTCACCCACACCAGGGCGTCCACCAGCGGAGCCCCCGTCACCGTGGTGGGAGCCGCTCCCAGGGCGCGACCGGGCGGATTGCACCACGCCTCGTCGCCGGACTCCTCCTTGCCCTCCTGTCGGGGCAGCGGGCCGTTGCCGTTGCGGCTGGTGTCGATGATGTAGTGGGCCCCGCCGAGCAGGGCCGACAGCCGGTCGCCATAGGCGCGGGTGACGGACGTGGTGTGGAAGTTGGAGACGTTCAGCGCGAAGCCGTCCGCGTGCCCGACGCCCGACAGGCGCAGGAGATCGGCCAGGCGCTGCTGGTCGGAGACCCAGCCCGCGTTGCCGGCGTCGAGGTACACCGACGTCCCGGGCAGCGCCTTGAAGGCGCGGACGGCCTCCGCGAGCAGGACCGGCCGCTCGGCCAGTGCCTCCGGAGGCGACGAGCAGCCGCTCGCCAGATGCGCGAGGGCGTCCGGTTCCAGCACCACCCACGCCCGGCGGTCGCCGATGCCCTCCGTGGCCCGGGCCACCCACCGGCGGTACGCCGCCGCGTCGGCCGCGCCGCCCGAGGAGTACTGGCCGCAGTCGCGGTGCGGGATGTTGTACGCCACCAGCAGGGGGACGCGTCCCTCGGCCGCCGCCGCCCGCGTCACCCGCTCGGCCTCCGCCCGCGGGTCGTCCCCCGGCAGCCAGACCGCCGCCGGCCGGTCGGCGATGCGCCGCAGCGCCTCCGCGTCCTCCTCCCGCCCGCGCTCCTCCCAGACCCGCACCTGACGCGCCGCCGGCCCGAACGGCTCCACCCAGAACGGCGCGGTCGCGGCCGTCGCCCCGTCGGCGGCGCCCGCCCGCTCCGGGCACAGCGGCAGGCACACCACCCCGGCGCCCGCCAGCAGAACGGCTCCCCGCCGGGCGTGCACGAGAACGCGGGCCGTACTCGTCGTGCGCATGGGCTCCACCCTTCACCTGGGGATCCGTCGTCCTACCAGGCTGTAATGTGGCGGGCCGTCAGGTCGCGCGGGCTTGCTCCGTGTGGGTCGGCGGTTGGCCCCGACGGGTGAGCGAGGCGGCCGAGGCGGATGTGCGGCGGCCGGACGCGGCACCGCCGAGTACGGCGTCGCCCGGACGAAGGGACGCGGCGGAGCGCGCCCGTCATGCGCGGCCCGCAGCCCGCCGGACCGCTCCCCTCACAGCGGCCGGGAACCCGCCCGCACGCCGGACGGTGAAGCGTGCCCCGCCATCGGCCGCGTCGGCCGGCCGTCACGCGGGCCCGGCGCCCCGGCACCCCGGCACCGACGGAGCCGTTCCGGCGCCCCGCCCCCCGGCACGCGAGGGCTTCTGCGGGGCGGCTGAACCCTCTCGCCCCCCCACGACGCCGGCTGCCCCACGCGCGGTGAGCCCGCCCCGAGGCGCACCCGACAACTCCCGACGCCGGACGCCGTCCCCGCGGCCTGATCGACGAACCGCGCCTCCTGGAAGGCCGGTGACGACCCGGTGGGCGCCGGGCAGGGTCGGACGAGGGGCGCGCGGCCCCGCCCTGAATGTCTCGGGGCGGCCACCGCCCGCGCGGTGGCCGCCCCCACGGCGAGGACCGGCGGAGCGAGGCCCCGCGCCCCGGCGACGCGGCGGCACGTGAGGTGCCGGAACCGCTCGTCACCGTCCACGGCCCGACGCTACGAGCGGTTCCCCGGGCCCCACACCCTTCCCCGGAGCGCGGTGGCCTCCGCCGTGCGGCGGAAGCGGCCGTCATCCGCCGGACGGGCCCGAACCCCCCAGGACCTCCGCCAGGTCGTACGACACCGGCTCCTCCAGCTGCGCGTATGTGCAGCCGCCCGGATCACGGTCGGGGCGCCAGCGGCGGAAGCGGGCGGTGTGGCGGAAGCGGTCGCCCTGCATATGGTCGTAGGCGACCTCGCAGACCCGCTCCGGACGCAGCGGCACCCAGGACAGGTCCTTCTTGCCCGTCCAGCGGCTGGGGCCGCCCGGAAGGCGGGAAGCGGCCTGGGCGTCGGCGTCGGCCCAGTCCTGCCAGGGGTGGCCCTCGGCGGTGGGCATGCGCAGCGGTTCCAGTTCCGCCATCAGCTCCTGGCGCCGTTTCATGGTGAACGCGCCGCACACGCCGACGTGCTGGAACCGGCCAGAGGCGTCGTACAGGCCCAGCAGCAGCGAGCCGACCACCGGTCCGCTCTTGTGCGGGCGCAGGCCCGCGACGACGCAGTCGGCCGTCCGCTCGTGCTTGACCTTCACCATCGCGCGCTCGCCGGGCCGGTACGGCAGGTCCGGCGGCTTGGCGATCACCCCGTCCAGGCCCGCGCCCTCGAACCGCTCGAACCAGCCGTGCGCGACGTCGAGTTCATAGGTGACGGGGGCGGTGAAGACCGGGTCGGAGGCGTCGCGGAGCGCGTCCTCCAGGGCCCGGCGGCGTGCCCGCTGCGGGGTGGCCAGCAGCGAGGCGTCGCCGAGGGCCAGCAGGTCGAAGGCGACGAACGCGGCCGGGGTGGTCTCGGCCAGATGGCGTACCCGGGAGGCGGCCGGATGGATGCGCTCCAGCAGGGCGTCGAAGTCCAGCCGCCCGCCGCGGGCGACGACGATCTCGCCGTCCAGCACACAGCGTTCCGGCACGCGGTCCTTCAGCGCCGCCACCAGTTCGGGGAAGTAGCGGGTGAGCGGGCGACCGGAGCGGCTGCCCAGCTCCAGCTCGTCGCCGTCCCGGAAGACGACGGCCCGGAACCCGTCCCACTTGGCCTCGTACTGCATGCCCGGAGGGATCGTCGCCGCGGACTTGGCCAGCATCGGCTCCACGGGCGGCATCACCGGAAGGTCCATGATCCGATTGTGCGGGCGGCGGCGCCGGCCCGCCCGCCGACAGGCGCCCGGCCGCCCGGACGCCTTAGCGTGGCCGCATGGCAGAGACGCTGGAGCTCACCGTCGGCGAGCGGACGGTACGGCTGTCCAACCCCCAGAAGGTCTACTTCCCGGAGCGCGGGTACACCAAGTACGACATCGCCCGCTACTACCTGAGCGTCGGCGACGGCGTCCTGCGGGCCCTGCGGAACCGCCCGACCACGCTGGAGCGCTACCCCGACGGCGTCGACGGCGAGTCGTTCTTCCAGAAGCGCGCGCCCAAGAACCTCCCCGACTGGATCCCCACCGGCCGGATCGCCTTCCCCAGCGGCCGGTACGCGGACGAGATCTGCCCCACCGAGACCGCCGCCGTGCTCTGGGCCGCCAACCTCGGCTGCCTCACCTTCCACCCCTGGCCCGTCCGACGGGACGACACCGACCACCCCGACGAACTGCGGATCGACCTCGACCCGCAGCCCGGCACCGGTTACGCCGACGCCGTGCGCGCCGCCCTCGAACTGCGCGGACTGCTGGACGAGCTGGGGCTGGCCGGCCGGCCCAAGACCTCGGGCGGGCGGGGCCTGCACGTCTTCGTGCCCATCGCCCCGCGCTGGACCTTCGTCCAGGTGCGCCGGGCGGCCATCGCCGTGGCCCGGGAGCTGGAGCGCAGGATGCCCGAGCACGTCACCTCGGCCTGGTGGAAGGAGGAGCGCGGCGCGAAGATCTTCGTCGACTACAACCAGACGGCCCGTGACCGCACCATCGCCAGCGCCTACTCGGTCCGCCCCCGCCCGCACGCTCCCGTCTCCGCGCCGCTCCGCTGGGAGGAGCTGGAGAGCGCCGTGCCCGAGGACTTCGACATCATCACCATGCCGGCCCGGTACGCCGAACTCGGCGACGTGCACGCCGACATGGAAGACCATCCCTGCGTCCTGGACGCCGCCCTGGAGCTCGCCGCCCGCGACGAGCGCGAGCACGGGCTCGGCGACCTGCCCTACCCGCCGGAACACCCCAAGATGCGGGGCGAGCCCAAGCGCGTCAAGCCCAGCCGGGCGAAGAAGGAACCCGGGGGCGGGGAGGCCGGAGAGGGCGGGGGAGCGGGGCCGGACGGGAAGCGCGGGACCGGACGGGACACCTGACGACACGCCAGTCGGGCTGATCACCCGTTGTCCGCGTTTACCCGGACATCGGTGGTGGAACCTGGGCAATGCTCTGTTCCCACCTCGTACCAGAGGAGTTCCATGTCCATGAGACTCGCGACCCGTGCCGGCCGGCTCGTCGCCGGCGTGCTGGCGGCGACCGCGGCGGGCACCGTCCTGTTCGCCGCGCCGGCCGGGGCGACGCCCGACGGCGCCGGCCGGGCGTACGGCACGGTCAGCGCCCGCACCGGCGTCAACGAGCGCGCTCTGCCCAGCACCGACGCCTCCGTGCGCGGCATCCTGCGCCACCGGATCCAGATCGGGCTGCGGTGCAAGGTCCGCGCCCAGGACATCGGCGGCAACAACGTCTGGTACCAGCTGAGGGACCGCCAGACCTGGGTCGCGGCCAAGTACATCGACGACAGGGCCGCCAACGTCCCCTACTGCCGGATGCTCAACCGCAGCACCATGGACGACACCGTCGCGTCGCGCAACGCCATGGGCTGACGCGCCCGCAGGGCGCACCGGGTCCCGTCCGAGCGCGGGACGGGACCCCCACCCCGCACGCGCGGGGTGATTGCCGGAGCCGATACGCATGGCGGCGCCTAGAGTTGCCTCACGTACCGCACGGGAACGTACCGCACGGACGTGGGATCCGGCACCGGGCACCACGCCAGGGGCACGAGCTTACGTATCGGCCGGAAGGAAGAACGCGTTGGACCACCTGACCCATGGCTGTGTTCTGCTGTTGGACGGCACTCCTGACCGGCGGCGGGGCCTCCTGCCGAACCCGACCGCGCACGCCGTCGCCGGGGCCCGGCCGCGCGGCTTCCTCGCCGCCGCGACCGCGGACGTGGTCCAGTTGCCGGCGATGGCCGGGCCGCAGAGCGTCCTGGCGTACCTGCGCGACGCCGCCGGAGTGCCCGGCCCCCTGCTGGTGTGGGTCACCGGCCACCTGATGGTGCCGGCCCGCAAGGGCGGTGAGGTGCACCTGGCCCTCCGCGAGAGCACCCCCGCGACGGTCCGCTACACCGGACTGCCCTGGGAGTGGCTCACCCGCGCCCTCGGCGAGCACGCCGGGCCCACGCTGCTGGTCGTCGACGCCGAGGCCGACGAGAGATCCTGGCCGCACGTCGCCGCCGCCGTCCGGGACGGACGGCTGACCTCGGGCCCCGCGGTGTGCGGCGTCATCACCCCCAGCCCCGACCGGGCCCCCGCCGAGGCCTCGCCCTACACCCGGGCCCTCCTCACCGCCCTCGAACTGGGCCACCCCACGGCCGGCCCCGTACTCGACCCGGTCCTGCTCCACCAACTGGCCCTGGACCAGGCGGGTCTGCCCGACGGACGGCTCGTCCTCCGGCACGGCACCCCGGGCCCCGTCCTGGCCAACCCCGCACACGCCGCCCCCGTACCCGCCGCTCCTGCGCACGCCGCCCCGGTACCGGACGCGGCCGTCCCCGCGCCGTCCGCGCCGCCGGCCGACGCCTCCGCCGGGCCCCCGAGGGGGGACGAGCCGCAGACGCCCGCCCGGGAGGAGGACGCCCTGCCCCGCATCCTGGCCGCCGCCAACGCCGGCCGGCACAACGAGGCCGCCGCCATGGCCGCCGCCTGGGAGCAGCAGGTGCTGCGCCGGCACGGGCCGCAGAGCGCCGAGGCCGGGCTGTGGATCGAGGTCCGCGCCGACCTCGCCCGGCTGGCGGGCGACCACCCGCGCGCGGCCGAACTGTGGATGTCGGCCGCCGCCAACCGCCTGTCCCGAGGCGGCCCGGAGGACGCCGAGGCGGTCGCGGCCCTCAAACGCGCCCACTACTGCTGGCAGCACAGCGGGGACCGGGCGTCACTGCTCGCCCCGGCCCTGCTCGCCCTGTGGGAGCAGGTCCCCGGCAGCCTCGACGCGGCGGCGGACGTCCGCGCCCGACTCGCGGAGGGGCCACGTCCGGTCTCACGGTGAGCGTCGGGTGACCGCGGAGGGGGACGGGCGCGCCGGCCGGCGGGGACGAGGGCCGACCGCCTGCCGGACGGCGCGGCCGTCAGACGCTGAGGGCTTGGCGCCTGTACTCGTGAGGCGGCATGCCGTATGCCGCGCGGAACACGCGACTGAAGTGCGCGGGCTCGGTGAAACACCAGCGGGCGGCGATGGCACGGACGGGCTGCCCGCGGAAACAGGGGTCCACGAGTTCGCGCCGGCAGCGCTCCAGGCGAAGCCGGCGTATCCACGCCGCCAAGGTGACCCCTTGGTCCTCGAAAACCTGGTGCAGATATCGGACGGAGATGTGGTGCGCGGCGGCGATCGTCGTCGGGGACAGCGAAGGTTCCCTGAGCCGCTGCTGGATGAAATCCCGGATCTGAACGCGCAGCGAATGGGGTCTCGATTCCGCCGCGAGGGTTTCACCGGTCTGCTGGGCCAGGAACGCCGTGAGCAGTTCCATGGTGACCGACGCCAGGGCACGGGCGTCCGCCGCCGTGAACTCCGTGGCGCGGCTGTCCAGGTCCGTCAGCCAGCGAGCGAACACCGCTCCGATGCCCTGACGTGCGGACATCGGTACGGCCAGCAGCCGGGAGAGCTCCTTCGCCGGCAGCGGCAGTTCCGAGCGGGGTATCTGCACCAGGATGTTGACCGTCCTGTCGGCTCGGCAGGAGCGCCGGGCGCGATTCGGGCGGCTGCTGTCCCACAGCAGAAGGTGCCCGGGCCCGCAGACCGACTCCCGCCCGGCGTGTGAGAACGCGATGTCACCGGTGACACAGAGGTCGGCGATATAGGCATCGGGATCCGATGCCCGAATGTGCCGCGTCGTCCGCGCGATTTCCAGGGAAGGGTAGGACGACCCGAAGACGACCACACCTCCCAGGTCCAGCAGACGGGCCGAGCTCCGGAAATCGCCCCGGTAGTCCGTGTTCGTGGACATGGCCAGAGGGCACTTGTCGACGTAATCCAGGTAGCCCGCGAACCGGTCCTCCTCCGCGAGGCCGCCGTTGGTGAATCGCTCACACAGCACGAAACCGCTCCCCCCGGTCCACCGCCGCGCCCGAGCACAGTGGCGCGGCACTGTGCAGTCGCCCGTGGGCAACACCATAGCCCCGGCAGGGGCATGGTCCCCCGCGCGTTTTCGGACGGGAGCGGCGGCGGGGGCGTTACCGCACGGATCGGCAACCGCGACGCACTCACGGACAACGACAGCCGCGCGGGCGCCCGGCACGCTCATGGCAGGGGCGCTCCCCGGCGCGGGGCCGCGCCGGGGCGGCCCGCCACCGAGTGCGAAGGAGTGAGGACATGCTCGCAAGGCTCGAAGGGCTGGGCACCAGGATGCTGGACCGGCTGGTCCCGCGGGTGGACGCGGCCGCCGCCGAGGCGGCCTGCGTGTGCCGCCAGTGCGTCCAGGGCACGTCCGGGTGCAACTCGACCCGGCACCGCTGGTACCAGAAGCGCCCTTGTGGCAGCACGGGGGCCTGGACGTTCGACCGGTGCGCCAACTGCCGCCCCGGTCAGGGCGAGTGCATCTGACGGCGCTTGACGTTCGCGCACACCGCCGTGCGGTGGGTGACAACCCGCCGCACGGGCCCGTCCCCTCGTGACACGGAGGTGACTCGATGGAGTACGTGGTAGCCGCGGCCCGTGGACTGCTCGGGCTGGTGTTCCTGGTGTCCGCCGTCGGCAAGGTCTCCGGGCGCGCGGCGTTCATGGCGTTCGCGGCTTCCGTCCGGTCGCTGGGCGTGGTGACGCCGCGCCGCGCGCGCCCGGTGGCCGGTGCGGTGGTCGTCGGGGAGGCCGCTGTGTGCGGTCTGCTGGCCACCCCGGCGCGGGGCGCCGCGGCGGCCGGGTTCCTTGTCGCCGCCGGCTTGCTGGCGGCGTTCACCGTGGGCATCGTGGCGGCCGTACGCCGGGGGGCCTCGACCCCCTGCCGCTGCTTCGGCGCCTCGACGACGCCGCTGGGGATCCCGCACGTCGTACGCAACGTCCTGCTCTGCGCGGTCGCCGTGACCGGGGCGTGCGTCGTACCGCGGGCGGCCGGCGCCGAGCCGGGCGGCGTACTGGCGGTCGGGGCCGCCGGGTCGCTCGCGGGGGCGGTGGTCACCCAACTGGACCGTCTGCTCGCCCTTTTCCGTCCGCTGCCCGCCGCGGCGCGCGCGGGCGCTTCGCATACCGCCCACCGGTCCGCCTGACCATCCGCCGGCCCGCCCGGCCGGCGGCCGCGGAAGCCAGTGGCCACAGCGTCCCGCGGCCGGGGAGCGAACGAACCAAGGAGCTTTCATGCCTGTTCTGATCACCGTCGTGGTCCTCGTCGGCATGCTGGGAGTGCTGAACCTGGTCCTGACCCTCGGTATCGTCCGACGGCTGCGCGAGCACACGGAACTGCTCGGGGCCGTCCGGGAGGATCCCGTCCGCCTCGGACCGGGGGACGAGATCGGGGAGTTTCACACGTCGACGGAGCTCGGGGAACCCCTGACGCGCGACTTGCTTTCCGGGCCGGCGCTCTTCGGGTTCTTCTCCCCGACCTGTGAGCCCTGCCGGGACCGGCTCCCGCGCTTCGTCGAGTACGCGCGCCGGGAGCCCGGGGGCCGGGCGTCGGTGGTCGCGACCGTCGTCGGGGACGCGGATGCGGCGGCCGGATTCGTGGCCGAGCTCCGTCCGGTCGCGCGGGTGGTGGTCGAGGAGTCGGACGGCGCCATGTGCGGCGCCCTGCGGATCCGGGCTTTCCCCAGCGTCCTGCGGGCCGAGCGCGATGCCGAGGGGCGGCTCGTCGTCGTGGACGACGACGTCGAGCTCGTCCGTCCGTCCGGCCTGACCGCGTGACCGGGTCACCGCCCCCCGCCCAGGGGAAGGCCGTCGGCCGGGGGCGGACGGCGCGTCCCGGGGCGGGCCCCACGCGCTTTCCCCGGTACGCGGCGGCGGCGCTCGCCCTTGCGGCCGGAGCGGCTCCGGCGGTCTTCACCGGGCATGTGCTGCTGACGCTCGCGACGGGAGTTCTTCCCCTCGGCGCGGCCTGGCTGACCAAGCTCGCCCTGGACGGGCTGACGGACGGCAGTACCTCGACGGCCGTGCTCGTCGGCCTGGCCTCGGGACTCGCGGGCGTCGGCGTGGTGACCGCGGTGACCGGTCACTGCAACGACTACCTCCGGGGCCGGCTGGAACGCGCCATCGGACTGCTGACGCGGGACCGGCTGTTCACGGCCGTCAACCGGTTCGTGGGCCTGGAGCGCTTCGAAGACCCCGACTTCCACGACCGGCTGCGGCTGGCGCAGCAGGCGAGCGCGGTGGGGCCCGGCCAGGTGATCAACGGGATCCTGGGGCTGGCCCAGGCCGCCATCACGATCACCGGCTACCTGGGCTCCCTCTGCGTCCTCAGCCCCGTCATGACCGCGTTGGTGGTGGCCGCCGGGGCGCCCGCGCTCGTCGCCGAGGTGCTGCTGTCCCGGCAACGGGCGAACCTCTCCTGGGATCTCGGGCCCACGGAACGGCGTGAGGTCTTCTACAGTCACCTCCTGTCGACGGTCGAGGCTGCCAAAGAGGTGCGCCTCTTCGGCATCGGCGCCTTCCTCCAGGGCCGGATGCTTGCCGACCGGCGCACGGCCGACGCGGCCAAGGCGCTGCTGGAGCGGCGGGACGCCCTCGTCCAGTCGGGGCTGGCGCTGCTCGCCGCACTGGTCTCCGGCGGCGGGGTGGTGTGGGCCGTCCTGGCGGCGCGGTCGGGTCACCTCTCGGTGGGGGACATCGCGATCTTCATCGTGGCGGTGGCGGGCGTCCAAGGGTCGCTCACCGCGGTCGCGGCCCACGTCGCCGGCGCCCACGAGGCGCTGACGCTGTTCGAGCACTACCTGACCGTCGTCCGCGGCGAGCCGGACCTCCCGGTCGCCGCCGAACCGGTCCCGTTGCCCACGCTGCGGAAGGGCATCGAGTTCCGCGACGTATGGTTCCGCTACTCCGACGGGCACCCCTGGGTGCTGCGCGGTGTCGACTTCCGCCTGCCGCACGGCCAGGCTCTCGCGCTGGTGGGACTGAACGGGTCGGGCAAGTCCACCCTGGTGAAGCTGCTGTGCCGGTTTTACGACCCGACGCGCGGCGCGATCCTCTGGGACGGCGTGGATCTGCGGGACGTCGACCCCGTCCTGCTGCGCACCCGTATCGGAGCGGCGTTCCAGGACTACATGGCATACGACATGACCGCGGCGGAGAACATCGGGCTGGGCGATCTGCGCGCCTTCGACGACGCGGAACGGATCCGGGCGGCCGCGGAACGGGCGGGCGTCCACCGGAGACTGTCCACCCTGCCCCACGGCTACGCGACGCTTCTTTCCCGCCGCTTCCCCGCCACGACGGAGGACGGCGACCCCGCGACGGGGGTCGTGTTGTCCGGCGGCCAGTGGCAGCGGCTGGCGCTGGCCCGCGCGTTCCTGCGGGACGAGCGGGACCTCATGATCCTCGACGAGCCCGCCTCCGGACTCGACGCGCAGGCGGAGGCGGAGATCCAGGAGGCCCTCCGCACCCATCGGAGCGGCCGGACCAGCCTGCTGATCTCCCACCGGCTCGGCTCGGTGCGGGAGGCCGACGCGATCGTGGTGCTCGCGGGGGGACGGGTCACCGAACGCGGCGACCACAAGAGCCTCCTGGCGGCCGGCGGAGAGTACGCGCGGCTGTTCGCCCTCCAGGCGTCCGGCTACCGAGCGGAGGAGAGACGTCCGGCCCTCGGAGGGACGGTCCGACGGTGACGCGCCCCGCCACGTGGGCGGCGTCGGCCCTCGGCCTCGGCGGCCTGACCGTCACCGCGTTCCTGCGGTACACGGTCGTCCGGGTGACCGTACGCGGCAGCAGCATGGCACCGGCGTACGAGGACGGAGACCGTGTCCTCGTCCACCGCGGCGGCCGTACGGCGGTGGGGCGGGTGGTCGTCCTGGAACGTCCCGCGCGCGACGGGACCTGGCCCTTGCCGCCGGTGGGCCGTGCGGCGTCCTCCCGCGCGGTGGCCGCCAGGCAATGGATCATCAAACGCGTGGCGGCCGCCCCCGGCGACCCGACACCCCTGGACCGGGCGCCGGTCCTGCGCCGCACGGCGGCCCGCTCCGTACCCCCGGGACGGCTGGTCCTGCTCGGCGACAACCCGGCGAACAGCTACGACTCGCGGCAAGCGGGTTTCTTCCCGTTGGAACGGGTGCTGGGAACCGTGGCCGGGCGGCCGTCCGGCGGACGGCGGGGAGCCGCCCGAGGAGATCCGCCTTGCCCCCACGACCGATGACACGGGACCGCCGCCGGGCCGGACTCAGTCCCGGCGGGGTGTCCACCAGCGGGCCTTGTACATCGCGCCCCGGACCAAGCGCTTGGTGCCGTCCGGCCGGTGGAAGGTCAGGACCGAGGTGCACCAGACGCAGGAGTGGCCCGGTTCGGGGCGGGCGAGCAGGATGCGGCCCGTGGCCGGGTCGTCGCCGACGCTCTTCACGCCGGGGGCGCTGATCCGGGAGCTCGACGGGTAGTCGACGAAGCGGTGCCTGCCCGTCGCGTACTGGTAGACGGCCGTTCCGGTGGTCACCCACAGGCGGCCCTTGGTGCCGAGGACGGGGGCCAGGTCGTGGCCGTCCCGGGTCGGCAGGGTGCTGCGGTGGACGACGGTCACGCCCGGGTCGTCGGCCGGCCCGTCCACTCGCAGGGCGACGAGCTCGCGCCCCCCGAGCGCCCACAGCAGCCGGGTCCGGGGGTCCCAGTGGACCCCGTGCGCGCCGCGCAGCGGCACCTCGGCGTGCCGGGTGGCGCGTGAGCCGGTCGAGGCCGCGTAGACGCGGACGAAGCCGCCGGTGCTGGCCGCGACGGCGACGTTGCCGTCGGGGAGCAGGTCGATGCTGTGCGCGTTGCCCGGCCCGGTGTGGGCGGCCCAGTACACCTCGCGGCCCGGGTAGCCGACCACCGCCGCGAGCCCGCCGGAGGCGGTGGCCAGCAGGTAGCGGTGACCGTCGAGTTCGCGGAGTTTGGCCTCGCTCGGATTGCTCCACGACGAACCGGGCTCCAGATCCGCCAGTTCGGATCGGCCGTCGGCGCTCCACGACCACAGCACGCCCGTGCCCCGGCCCGCGTCCCAGCTCCGGACGTCGGACCGCAGGACGTGCACGGCCCGCGTGGCCTGGTCGGCCGCGACGACGGGGGTCGCCGCCGCGCCCCGGCCGCCGACCGCCCGCGGCTGCGCGCCGGCGGCGGAGGCGGTCAGCGCGACGGCCACCGCGACGACGGCCGTCAGCGGGCGGCGCATGGGCGGCCGGGGTGAGGGATGGGCACGAGGGCCAGAATGGGTTGAGTGGTGACGCACGGGGTGGCGCCACGCCCGGCCGGGCAGGGAGTTCGCTCCCGGGAGTGTCGACCCGCCGCCGTGATGACGGCGGGGCTGGGCGCGCGGGAACCGGACGGTGGACGGGGGCCCGGTCGGAGTGTGCGGTAAGAGAGGGCCGGTCAGGCGGCCCGGTCGGGGGACGGGGTGGTCAGGCGGCGTTCGTGTTCCTCGATGGCCACGTCGTTGATGCTCGCGTAGCGGCGGCGCATCAGGCCGTTCGGGGCGAACTCCCAGTTCTCGTTGCCGTA
The DNA here is from genome assembly GCF_051386555.1 of Streptomyces sp. URMC 126. Lineage (NCBI taxonomy): Bacteria > Bacillati > Actinomycetota > Actinomycetes > Kitasatosporales > Streptomycetaceae > Streptomyces > Streptomyces sp. URMC 126. The sequence goes on along the minus strand of NZ_JBPQTX010000089.1, from coordinate 3,146 downwards.
CGAGCGGAACCAGCGGCCCGCCGCGTCGTGCCACTCGTACTCGAAGCGCACGGCGATCCGGTCGTCGCCGTACGCCCAGAGCTCCTTGCGGAGGCGGTAGCCGAGCTCGCGTCGCCACTTCTTCCGCAGGAAGGCCACGATCTCCGCGCGGCCGGTGAGGAAGACGTCCCGGTTCCGCCACTCCGAGTCCTCGGTGTAGGCGAGCGCGACCCGTTCCGGGTCGCGGCTGTTCCAGGCCGCTTCGGCGGCGCGCACCTTCTCCAGGGCGGTTTCCGCGGTGAAGGGCGGCAGCGGGGGCCTCTGGGCGTCGGGCATCGCGGTTCCTCTCGTTCGTGCCGATGGCGGGAGCGATCGGGTGATCGGTGGGAAGAGGTGTTCCCACAGCGGAGAACGTACGTTCTCTGTGGTGTGCGGTAGCGTATGAGAACGATGGTTCTCGCGCAAGGAGAGAGCACGATGGAGACCGTGGCGCAGACGAGGCCGGAGCCGCAGGAGAGGGCCGGGGACGACCCGGAGGGCAGGATTCTGGACGCCGCCGAGGAGCTGTTCTACGGGCAGGGGCTCCAGGCGGTGGGCATGGACGCGATCCGGGCCGCCTCGGGCGTCTCCCTCAAGCGGCTGTACCGGATCTTCCCCTCGAAGGACTCCCTGGTGGAGGCCTACCTGAGCCGCCGGGACGCACGCTGGCGCGCCTCCCTGGAACGGTTCGCCGACGTGCGCCCGGCCGGGCCCGAGCGGGTGCTGGCCGTCTTCGACTGGCTCCACGCGTGGTTCAGCGAACCGGACTTCCGGGGCTGCGCCTTCGTCAACTCCTACGGCGAGCTGGGAGCCGTCCACCCCGGCGTCGCCGCCGCGGCCCGGGAGCACAAGGACGCCTTCCGGCGGTATCTGGGCACCCTGGCCGCCGCCGCGGGCGGCTCCGACGCCCTGGCCGACCAGCTCCTCCTGCTCGCGGAAGGCGCGATCACCACCGCGGCCGTCTCCGGCAGCCCCGAACCCGCGCTGCACGCCCGGGCGGCGGCGCGGGCGCTGATGGGCCTCCGCCCGTAGCCAGCGCCGATCACCCGGGCCGGCGTGGCCACGCCCTCCGCGCCGCACTCCGGTCCGCCGCGCGGGCGGTCCTTGACGGGGAGCCGGTCGACATCCGTGATCCCGCGTTTCTCGTGTTCGTCGCCTACGGGCGGTGCGCCGCGGCCTTTCGGGTCGGGTGGGCTCAAGTACCCGTTCCGCGTGGTGGGTTCGGTGTGTCTTCGCGGGCGGTTTCGCGGCGTTGGGGCTGGGCCGGGCGTTCCTCTGACGGCGCTCGCGGCGCGGAGTACCCGCCCGAGGAGGGCGGCCCGGCCGGCCGGGCCGCCGGCGGGGAGGCCGTGTGCGGCGGCGTGACGGGCCGGGGCGCGGAGGGCCTGGCGCCGGACCCGTGGGCCGTCGTCGGGGCGGCGTGCGTGGGCACGGTCACCGAGGGCGCCTTCGAGGGGACGTGAGGCGCCGACGGCGCCCTCGGCGTCGGGGGCGTGTGCGTCGTGGGCGGGCGGGCCGAGGAGCCGAGCGAGGAGGACCCGCGCGAGGACGGCCCGCCGGGGGTGGGCCCGCGCGAGGGCGGGGTCGGCCTGCCGGTCGGCGGACGGGAGGAGGTGTCCGTCGGGCCCGACGAGCCCGGGCCCGAAGGACCGGACGAGCCCGGGGCGGACGACCCCGACGACGACCCCGACGACGGCGCCGAGGAGTCGGCCGTTGAAGGTGCCCCCGTCCCCGGGGCGCCGGGGGTGCGCGAGGGCGTCGGCGGCCGGGGTGCCGGTGCCGAGTCGTGGGTGCCGTCGTCGCCGACCTCGCGGTGGAACATCCGGTCCTTCCGCTCGGTGTCGACCAGCGGGATCGCCTTCATCGGCCCCTTCTCGGCGGGCCGCGGCCGGATGACCGTGACCGTCGCCACGGCGAACCCCTCCCAGCGGCGGCCGTTGAACGTGGAGTCGCGCACGTCGACCGAGGAGTCCGGCTCCCGCAGCGGGTTGCCGCAGTTGCACTTGACCGCCGGCTTCCCGTAGGCGTCGACGAGGACGGCCACCCCGGCCTGGAGCACGGCCTGGTAGGCCCGCGTCTTGCCGTCGCCGTCGTAGTTGTGGTTGGTGACGAGCGTGTCGTGCATCAGGACCGCGGGCGTCAGGCCGGTCACGTGCGCCTGGATCTCCGGTTCCGGAACGCCCCGGGCCGCGGCCCACGCCTTGGCCTTGACCGGGTCGCCCGCCAGGTCCCGGAGCAACTGGGCCTTGTCGCAGCGGGAGGTCTGCCGGGTGCCGCCGAAAGCGCCCGGCGCGTCGCCGTCCGTCGCCCCGCCGCCGTCGGCCGAGCTGACGCCCCGGACGTCACTGCGCGGATCGGCGACGAACGGGCCGTCGCCCGCCTGCCCGACGGCCTCCAGCGTGATGCTCTTCTTCTTGGCGTCGCCGCCGGAGTCGTCCGACGAACAGGCCGTCAGGGCCGGGCCGACGGCCAGGACGGGGACCGTCAGCACGACGGCGGCCCGGATCCGGCGCCGTTTCCGCCTGCTCGCCGTGTCGATGGGGACGGGTATCAGCCACATGTGCGCACCCCCGATTACCGGTTCTTGCACTGCCGATGGGCGTCTTGCGATCGTGCGCGAACGTGCCGTCGAGCGGGCCGGGCCGCGGTCGGGCGGACCCGGGACGGACGTCGCCGTGTCGTCGGACGGTGGTCAGGAGACGGTGGTCAGTAGGGGCGGCAGGTCGCCACCCAGCTTCCGGGGGGACAGGTCGTGGTGGCGCCGGGCGTCCCTGCCGGGCCGCCGGACCGGTCGTCGTCGGTCGGCGCGGGCGCCGACGACCGGCCGCCGTTCGGCTCGGAGGAGACGTCCGGCTGCCGCACCGGCCCGGGGGCCGAGGACGGGGTCGACGTCCCGCCCGACGGGGTCGTCCCCGGGTCCTTGCCGTCGTCGAGGAAGAGGACGGCCGAGACGCCCCCGGCCGCGATGAGCAGGGCCAGCAGGGGAGCGGCGAGCCTGCGCGCGGACCACCTGCCGCCGTGCGCGGGCGCGGCGCCGCCGGCGGCCGGGGCCGGATCCCCCGCCGGCCACCGGGCGTCCGGAGAACCGGAGTCGGACGAGGAAGGGGAGGAGGGGGAGTAGGGGGTGT
>NZ_JBPQTX010000088.1:0-23399 GCF_051386555.1 Streptomyces sp. URMC 126 | reverse complement strand
AGACAGCCGCCGCGGCCCGCCCGGCGCGGCCCCGCGTCGGCTCCCGGCCGCTGCGCCTCGGCAGCCCCCGGCCCCGGCTCCGGCTGATCGGCCTCGGACTCACCCTGGTGCTGCTGGTGTTCACCGTGCGGCTGCTCCAGGTGCAGGCCGTCGACGCCGACGCCTACGCGGCCCGCGCCAACGTCAACCGCTACATCCCCGTCACCCTGGCCGCAGAGCGCGGCGCCATCACCGACCGCAACGGCGTCGACCTGGCCACCACCGTCGACGCCTACGACATCACCGCCGCCCCCGACCTGCTCACCCCCAAGCGGACCGGGCTCCGGAACGCCGCCCACAAGGCCGCCGAACTGCTGGCCCCGGTCCTGGGCGGGCCCGTCGACGAGGTGGAGGAGAAGCTCACCGCCAACCCCACGTCCAAGTACGTCGTCCTGGCCCGGCAGCAGCCGCCCCAGGTCTGGAACCGCATCCGGGAGCTCAAGCAGGACGCCGCCGCCCGGATCCGCGGCAGGCACGGCACCCTCAACCTGCTCACCGGCGTCAACCGCGAGGCGCACAGCAGGCGCGTGTACCCCAACGGCGATCTCGCCGCCGGGATACTGGGCTTCGTCAACGCCGACGGCAAGGGCGGCGGCGGGCTGGAGGCCCAGCTCGACAAGGAGCTCGCGGGCAAGGACGGCAAGCGCGTCTACGCCCAGTCGGGCGGCCGGCAGGTGCCCACCGGCGACCTGAAGGAACAGGCGGCCGTCCCCGGCTCGGACGTCGAGCTGACCCTCGACCGGGACATCCAGTGGGCCGCCCAGAGCGCCATCGCCGCCCAGGTCCGCGCCTCCGCCGCCGACCGCGGCTACGTCGTCGTCCAGGACGCCCGCAACGGCGAGATCCTGGCCATGGCCAACGCCCCCGGCTACAACCCCAACGACCTCGCCCACGCCGACCGCGCGGCCCTGGGCAACGCCGCGCTCCAGGACGCCTACGAGCCCGGCAGCGTCAACAAGGTGATGACCATGGCCGCCGTCCTGGAGGAGGGCGTCGCCACCCCCGCCACCCGGGTGGAGGTCCCCAACCGGCTGCCGCGCGCCGACCGGGCGTTCGCCGACGACATCGACCACGCCACCTGGCACCTCACCCTCAACGGCGTGCTCGCCAAGTCCAGCAACATCGGCACCATCCTGGCCAGCGAGCAGCTCGGCAAGACCCCGGAGGAGTCGGGCGCCGTCCTCTACTCGTACCTGCGCAAGTTCGGCCTGGGGCAGCCCACCGGGCTGGGCTTCCCGGGCGAGACCCCCGGCATCCTCGCCCCGGCGAAGGAGTGGAGCGCCTCGCAGCGCTACACCGTCCCCTTCGGCCAGGGTCTGTCCCTCAACGCCGTCCAGGCCGCCTCCGTCTACTCCACCATCGCCGGCGGCGGCGAGCGCGTCCGGCCCACCCTGGTGCGCGGCACCAAGGGCCCGGACGGGCGCTTCGTCCCGGCGCCCGCGCCACCGCGCACCCGGGTGGTCAGCGAGAAGACCGCCAAGCAGCTGTCCGAGATGCTGGAGTCCGTCGTCGACGACCGGGACGGCACCGGAACCAAGGCGAAGATCCCCGGCTACCGGGTGGCCGGCAAGACCGGCACGTCCAACCGGGTGGATCCGAAGACCGGCCGCTACCACGGCTACACCGCCTCCTTCGCCGGCTTCGCCCCCGCCGACCAGCCCCGGGTCACCGTCTACTGCGCCATCCAGAATCCCACCCAGGGCAGCTACTTCGGCGGCCAGATCTGCGGACCGGTCTTCCAGCGGGTCATGTCGTTCGCGCTGAAGACGCTCCAGGTGCCGCCCTCCGGCAGTGGGCCGCCGCGGCTGCCCGTGGAGTACTGACCGTGCCGCCGCGCCGCGCCGCAGGGCCGTGCCGACTGTGACGCACGGCACGCCGGAACCGGGGAACCGCGGCCCGGCGCGCCCCTCGCTTCGCGACGGGCCGGGTGCGCCCGGTACGCTCACCGCCGTGCCCCACGCTGATCAGTCCCCAGCCACCACCCCGGAACCCACCGCTCCGGGAGCGCCCCGCCCCACCCGGGTCCGGCCCGTGCCGCTCACGGAGCTCGCCGGTCAGCTGGGCGTCCGCGCCCCCGAGGGCGCCGGAGGAGAGGTCACCGGCATCACGCACGACTCCCGTGCCGTCCGCCCCGGCGACCTCTACGTCGCGCTGCCCGGCGCCCGCTTCCACGGCGCCGCCTTCGCCGAGCAGGCGGCCGGGCTCGGCGCCGCCGCCGTGCTGACCGACCCGGCGGGCGCCGAGCGCGCCGCCGCCACCGGCCTGCCGGTCCTGGTCGTCGACGACCCGCGCGGCCGGATGGGCGCCCTGGCGGCCGCCGTCTACGGCGACCCCGGCGGCGACCTGCTGCGCGTCGGCATCACGGGGACCTCGGGCAAGACCACCACCGCCTACCTCATCGAGGGCGGACTGCGCGCCTGGGAGCGCTCGCGCGCGGCCGAGGACGGCCGGCCGGCGGGGCTCACCGGCCTGATCGGCACCGTCGAGTCGCGCATCGGCGACGAGCGCGTCAAGTCCGAGCGCACCACCCCCGAGGCCACCGACCTCCAGGCCCTCTTCGCCGTGATGCGCGAGAAGGGCGTCCGCTCTCTCGCCATGGAGGTCTCCAGCCACGCCCTGGTGCTCGGCCGCGTCGACGGCTGCGTCTTCGACGTCGCCGTCTTCAACAACCTCAGCCCGGAGCACATGGAGTTCCACTCCGACATGGAGGACTACTTCCGGGCCAAGGCCGAGCTCTTCACCAAGGAGCGCAGCCGCCTCGGCGTGGTCAACCTCGACGACGCGTACGGCCGCCGGCTCGCCGAGGGCGAGTCCGAGGTCCCCGTCGTCACCTTCTCCGCCGAGGGCAGCCCGGAGGCCGACTGGCGCGCGGTGGGCGTCGAGTCCGGCCTGTTCGACTCCACGTTCACCATCGAGGGCCCCGGCGGCGTCTCCGTCCCCGCCCGTTCGCCGCTCGCCGGCCCGTTCAACGTCGCCAACGCGCTCGCCGCCGTGGTGGCGCTGGTCGCCGCCGGCGCCGACCCGAAGACCGCCGCGGACGGCGTCGCCGCCGTCGCCGGCGTCCCCGGCCGGCTGGAGCGCGTCGACGCCGGGCAGGGCTACCTCGCCGTCGTCGACTACGCCCACAAGACGGACGCCGTCGAATCGGTTCTCCGCGCCCTGCGCAAGGTCACCCCGGGCCGTATCCACGCCGTCCTCGGCTGCGGCGGCGACCGGGACACCACCAAACGCGCCCCGATGGGCGCCGCGCTGGCCCGGCTCGCCGACACCGCCGTCCTGACCTCCGACAACCCCCGCTCCGAGGATCCCCTCGCGATCCTCGCCACCATGCTCGCGGGCGCCGCCGAGGTGCCCGCCGCCGAACGCGGCGCCGTCCTGCTGATGGAGGACCGCGCCGCCGCGATCGCCGCCGCCGTCGCCCGCGCCGAACCCGGCGACACCGTCCTCGTCCTCGGCAAGGGCCACGAACAGGGCCAGGACATCGCCGGAGTGGTACGCCCCTTCGACGACCGCCAGGTGCTGCGCGAGGCCATCGAGCGCGGCGCCGGTTCACACGCGGTCACCAAGCACCGGAACGACCAGGGATGACAGACCGCCATGCGCGCACAACCCTCCCCCCGGCAGCCCCACCGAACGGCCGGAGGTGACTCCAGGTGATTCCCCTGTCCCTCGCCGAGATCACCGCCCTCGTCGGCGGGCGGCAGCACGACATACCGGACCCGGACGCCCTGGCCACCGGCCCGGTCGTCTACGACTCCCGTGAGGTCGTCCCCGGCGGCCTGTTCGCGGCCTTCGCCGGAGAGCACGTGGACGGCCACGACTACGCCGAACGGGCCGTCGAGGCCGGCGCGGTCGCCGTACTGGCCACCCGGCCCGTCGGCGTACCCGCCATCGTCGTCCCGGACGTCGTCGCAGCCCTCGGGGCGCTGGCCCGCGCCGTCGTGGAGCGCCTGGGCGCCACCGTCGTCGGCCTGACCGGCTCCGCCGGGAAGACCAGCACCAAGGACCTCATCGGGCAGCTCCTGGGCCGCCTGGGCCCGACGGTCTGCCCGGCCGGCAACCTCAACAACGAGATCGGCCTCCCGGTGACCGCCCTGCGCGCCACCGAGGAGACCCGCCACCTCGTCCTGGAGATGGGCGCCCGCGGCATCGGCCACATCCGCTACCTCGCCGAGCTCACCCCGCCGCGCATCGGCCTCGTGCTCAACGTCGGCTCCGCGCACATCGGCGAGTTCGGCGGGCGCGAGCAGATCGCGCTGGCCAAGGGCGAGCTGGTCGAGTCCCTGCCGGCGGCGGCCGAGGGCGGCGTCGCCGTGCTCAACGCCGACGACCCGCTGGTCCGCGCCATGACCTCGCGCACCAAGGCCCGTACGGTCCTGTTCGGCGAGGCCGCCGACGCCGACATCCGGGCCGAGGGCGTCCGCCTCACCCCGGCCGGACAGCCCGCTTTTACGCTGCACACACCCACCGGGTGCGCCGACGTGACCATGCGGCTGTACGGTGAGCACCACGTGTCGAACGCGCTCGCCGCCGCCGCCGTCGCCCACGAGCTGGGCATGCCCGTGCAGGAGATCGCCTCCGCGCTCTCCGAGGCGGGCCAGCTCTCCCGCTGGCGGATGGAGGTCACCGAGCGCGCGGACGGCGTGACGATCGTCAACGACGCCTACAACGCGAACCCCGAGTCCATGAAGGCCGCGCTCCGCGCGCTGGCCGCCATGGGCGAGACCGCCAGGGCGCGGGGGGGCCGCACGTGGGCGGTGCTCGGCAAGATGGCCGAGCTCGGCGAGGAGTCGCTCGCCGAGCACGACGCGGTCGGACGGCTGGCCGTCCGGCTCAACGTCAGCAAGCTCGTGGCAGTCGGGGACAGGGAAGCGGCCTGGCTGTGCATGGGCGCCTACAACGAGGGTTCGTGGGGTGAGGAGTCGGTGCACGTGTCCGACGTGCGGGCGGCGGTCGACCTGTTGCGCAGCGAGCTGCGCCCGGGAGACGTCGTGCTGGTGAAGGGGTCCCGGTCGGTCGGGCTGGAACGGGTCGCGGAGCAGCTGCTCGCGGGTGAGGGCGAGGTCACCGGTCGATGAACCAGATCCTTGTCGCCGGAGTCGTCGGACTCTTCCTGACGCTCATCGGCACCCCGCTGCTGATCAAGTTCCTCGCCCGCAAGGGGTACGGCCAGTTCATCCGGGACGACGGCCCGCGCGGCCACGCCGGGAAGAAGGGCACGCCCACCATGGGCGGCATCGCCTTCATCCTGGCCACCCTGGTCGCCTACGCCGTCACCAAGGTGGCGACCAGCAGCAAGCCGACCACCTCCGGTCTGCTGGTGCTGTTCCTGACCGCCGGCATGGGCCTGGTCGGCTTCCTCGACGACTACATCAAGATCGTCAAGCAGCGGAGCCTCGGCCTCCGGGCCAAGGCCAAGATGGCCGGCCAGCTGATCGTCGGCATCGCCTTCGCGGTGCTGGCCCTGCAGTTCGCGGACACCCGCGGCCAGACCCCGGCCTCCACCCGGCTGTCGTTCACCCAGGACTTCGGCTGGACCCTGGGCCCGGTGATCTTCGTGGTCTGGGCGCTGTTCATGATCCTCGCGATGTCGAACGGCGTGAACCTCACCGACGGCCTCGACGGCCTCGCCACCGGCGCCTCGGTGATGGTCTTCGGCGCGTACGTCTTCATCGGCACCTGGCAGCACGGCCAGTCCTGCGGCAACCCGCTGACCGCGGGCGCCGCCTGTTACGAGGTCAGGGACCCGCTCGACCTCGCCGTCGTGGCCTCCGCGCTGATGGGCTCCTGCTTCGGCTTCCTGTGGTGGAACACCTCGCCCGCCAAGATCTTCATGGGTGACACCGGCTCGCTCGCCCTCGGCGGCGCGCTCGCGGGACTGGCCATCTGCTCCCGCACCGAGCTCCTCATCGCCGTCCTCGGCGGTCTGTTCGTCCTCATCACCATGTCCGTGGTGATCCAGGTCGGCTCGTTCCGCCTCACCGGGAAGCGCGTCTTCCGAATGGCCCCGCTCCAGCACCACTTCGAACTCAAGGGGTGGAGCGAGGTCCTGGTCGTGGTCCGCTTCTGGATCATCCAGGGCCTGTGCGTGGCCGTCGGCCTCGGAATCTTCTACGCGGGATGGCTGGCCATCAAGTGACCACCTCGGAATTCCACGGCAAGCACATCACCGTCGCCGGCCTCGGCGTGAGCGGCGTCAGCGCCGCCCGCGCGCTGGCCGGCCTCGGCGCCCGGGTCACCGTCGTCGACGGCGGCGACGGCCCGGCCCTGCGCGAGCGCGCGGCCGGCCTCGGCGCCGACGTCACCGTCCGGCTGAACGACGCCGACACCCTCCCCGAGGGCACCGACCTCGTCGTCACCTCGCCCGGCTGGCGCCCGGACAGCCCGCTGTTCACCGCCGCCGCCGAGGCCGGCGTCGACGTCGTCGGCGACGTCGAGATCGCCTGGCGGCTGCGCGGCGAGGGCGCGCCCCCGTGGCTCGCCGTCACCGGCACCAACGGCAAGACGACGACCGTCCGGATGCTCGCCTCCATCCTGGAGACCGCCGGCCTGCGCACCGCGGCCGTCGGCAACATCGGCACCCCCATCGTCGACGTGGTGCTCTCCCAGGAGCCCTACGACGTCCTCGCCGTCGAGCTCTCCAGCTACCAGCTGCACTGGGCGCCCTCGGTGCGCGCCCACTCCGCGGCCGTCCTCAACCTGGCCCCGGACCACCTCGACTGGCACGGCTCCATGAAGGACTACGCCGCCGACAAGGGCCGGGTCTACGAGGGCAACCGGATCGCCTGCGTCTACAACACCGCCGACCCGCGCACCGAGCAGCTCGTCCGCGACGCCGACGTCGAGGAGGGCTGCCGCGCCATCGGCTTCACCCTCGGCGCCCCCGGCCTCTCGGAGCTCGGCGTGGTCGACGGCATCCTCGTCGACCGGGCCTTCGTCGCCGACCGGCAGCGCAACGCGCAGGAGCTCGCCGAGGTCTCCGACATCCACCCGCCGGCGCCGCACAACATCGCCAACGCCCTGGCCGCCGCCGCCCTGGCGCGCGCCTTCGGCGTGGAGCCCAAGGCCGTCCGCGACGGCCTGCGCGCCTTCCGTCCGGACGCCCACCGCATCTCCCACGTCGCCGACGTGGAAGGGGTGGCGTACGTCGACGACTCCAAGGCCACCAACACCCACGCCGCCGAAGCCTCCCTGGCCGCCTACGAGTCCGTGGTCTGGATCGCGGGCGGCCTCGCCAAGGGCGCGACCTTCGACGACCTGGTCACCGGCGCCGCCGGGCGGCTGCGCGGCGCCGTCCTGCTCGGGGCCGACCGGGCCCTGATCAAGGAGGCGCTGGCACGACACGCCCCGGATGTCCCGGTGGTGGACCTCGACCGGACCGACACTGGGGCGATGGCCGAGGCCGTCCGGGAGGCGGCACGGCTCGCCAAGCCGGGCGACACGGTCCTGCTGGCCCCGGCCTGCGCGTCGATGGACATGTTCACCCACTACGGCGAGCGGGGCGAGGCCTTCGCCGCGGCCGTCCGGGACCTGGCCGAACAGGCCGGACCGCCGGCCGACGGCCGCGCCACGGAGAGCTAGCCGCCCGGTCCCCGCGCCGCGGGCCGGGCGGCCCGGAACACCAGCGGAGGGGACCCCGGATGCACGCCGATCACGTCCACGCCACCGCCGGGCCGCCCCCGGGCGCCTGGACGGCCCTGCGCGGGCCGGGGCCCGGCAGCGGGCGCCCCGCGCGGCGGCCCGCCGCGCGGGCGGCTCCCCGGCGGCCCGGGCGGGCTGCGCGCCCTGCACGCGCGCGCCCGCCGCGCCTGGGACCGGCCCCTGACGGCGTACTACCTCATCCTCGGCGGCTCGCTGCTGATCACCGTGCTGGGCCTGGTGATGGTCTACTCGGCGTCCCAGATCAAGGCCCTGCAGAGCGGACTCGCCCCCACCTACTTCTTCCGCAAGCAACTGCTCGCCGCCGCCATCGGCACCGTCCTGCTGCTGCTGGCCGCCCGGCTGCCCGTGAAGGTGCTGCGGGCGCTCGCCTACCCGCTGCTCGCCGTGTCGGCCGTGCTGCTCGTACTCGTCCAGGTGCCCGGCATCGGCGAGACCATCAACGGCAACACCAACTGGATCTCCCTCGGCGGCCCCTTCCAGGCCCAGCCCAGCGAGTTCGCCAAGCTCGCCCTGGTGCTCTGGGGCGCCGACCTGCTGGCCCGCAAGCAGCACAAGAAGCTGCTCACCCAGTGGAAGCACCTCCTGGTGCCGCTGGTGCCCGTCACCTTCGTCCTGCTCGGCCTGATCATGGTCGGCGGCGACATGGGCACCACCGTGGTGCTCACCTTCGTCCTCTTCGGCCTGCTCTGGGTGGCCGGCGCCCCCACCCGGCTGTTCGCCGGGGTGATCGGTGTCACAGGCGCGCTCGCCGTCCTGTTCATCAAGACCAGCGCCAACCGGATGTCCCGCCTGGACTGCATCGGCGCCACCGACCCCGGCGCCAACGACCAGTGCTGGCAGGCCGTGCACGGAATCTACGCGCTGGCCAACGGCGGCTGGTTCGGTGCCGGACTGGGCGCGAGCGTCGAAAAATGGGGCGAACTGCCCGAGCCCCACACCGACTTCATCTTCGCGATCACCGGCGAGGAGCTGGGCCTGGCGGGGACGCTGTCGGTCCTCGCCCTCTTCGCGGCTCTAGGCTATGCGGGTATCCGCGTGGCCGGACGCACGGAGGACCCCTTCGTGAGGTACGCCGCGGGAGCGGTGACCACCTGGATCACGGCCCAGGCCGTGGTCAACATCGGTGCGGTGCTCGGCCTGCTGCCGATCGCCGGTGTGCCGCTCCCGCTGTTCTCCTACGGAGGGTCCGCCCTGCTGCCGACCATGTTCGCCATCGGGCTCCTGATCGCCTTCGCGCGCGACGAACCCGGTGCGCGGGCGGCGCTGGCCATGCGGCAGCCTGGGGTGAGATGGAAGACGATGAGACGGCGCGTCAAGAAGCGGCCGTCCGGAGAGCGGTGAATTTCGGTGCATGTCGTACTCGCCGGCGGGGGGACCGCCGGCCACATCGAGCCCGCGCTCGCCCTCGCGGACGCCCTGCGCAGGCAGGACCCGACCGTGGGGATCACGGCGCTCGGCACGGAGCGCGGGCTGGAGACCCGGCTCGTGCCCGAGCGGGGCTATGAGCTGGGCCTGATCCCGGCGGTGCCGCTGCCCCGCAAGCCCACGCCCGAGCTGATCACCGTGCCCGGGCGGCTGCGCGGCACCATCAAGGCCGCCGAGCAGATCCTGGAGCGCACCAAGGCCGACTGCGTGGTCGGCTTCGGCGGCTACGTGGCGCTCCCCGGCTATCTGGCCGCCAAGCGGCTCGGCGTGCCGATCATCGTCCACGAGGCCAACGCCCGCCCCGGCCTGGCCAACAAGATCGGCTCGCGCTACGCCGCCGGCGTCGCGGTGTCCACCCCGGACAGCAAGCTGCGCAACGCCCGCTACGTGGGCATCCCGCTGCGCCGCACGATCGCCACCCTGGACCGGGCGGCCCTGCGCTACGAGGCGCGCGCCGCCTTCGGCCTGGAGCCGAACATGCCGACCCTGCTGGTCTCGGGCGGCTCCCAGGGCGCCCGCAGGCTCAACGAGGTCATCCAGGCCGTCGCCCCGTCGCTCCAGCGCTCGGGCATCCAGATCCTGCACGCGGTCGGCCCGAAGAACGACGTGCCGCATGTGGACAACATGCCCGGAATGCCGCCTTACATCCCGGTATCGTATGTGGACCGCATGGACCTCGCGTACGCCGCGGCCGACATGATGCTCTGCCGCGCGGGCGCGATGACCGTCGCCGAACTCTCCGCCGTCGGGCTCCCCGCCGCCTACGTCCCGCTGCCCATCGGCAACGGCGAACAGCGGCTCAACGCCCAGCCGGTGGTCAAGGCCGGCGGCGGCCTGCTGGTCGACGACGCCGAGCTGAGCCCCGAGTGGATCCACCACAACGTGCTCCCGGTGCTCACCGACCCGCACCGGCTGTACGACATGTCCCGCGCCGCCGCCGAGTTCGGCCGCCGGGACGCCGACGAGCTGCTGGTCGGCATGGTCTACGAGGCGATCGCCGCCCGCAGGGGCTGACGTCGCGGGCAGGAGGCTGGGAAGCGTGGCCGGACCGACGACCGCCCGGCGCGGTGACGAACGGAACCGTAAGCCGGAGCGCAAGCCGTCGGCCGGCGCCTCCCGCACTCCGAAGAACGGCGGCAACGGCGGGAAGAAGGGCGCCAAGTCCCGGTCCGCCGGCTCCTGCCCCGCCGCTCCCGCCTGCTGCTCTGGGGGCTCGCCGCCGCCGTCCTCGGCGCCGGCGCCGGGTGGGTGCTCTACGGCTCCGACTGGCTCCGCGCCACCCATGTGGACGTGGCCGGCGTCGAGGTGCTCTCCGCCGCCGAGGTGCGCGAGGCGGCGGCCGTCCCGCTCGGCGACCCGCTGGTCTCCGTCGACACCGACGCCGTCGAGCAACGGCTGCGCGACCGGCTGCCCCGCATCGAGTCCGTCGACGTCTCCCGGGACTGGCCGCACGGCGTCGCCGTCGAGGTGACGGAGCGCCAGCCGCGGGCCGTCGTCGAGAAGAACGGGAAGTTCGTCGAGATCGACGGCTCCGGAGTGCGCTTCGCCACAGTCGACCGGCCGCCCGCCAAGGTGCCGCGGCTGGTGATGGAGGCCCCGGCGGACGCCCCCAGCACCCGCCGGTTCGGGCGCCCCCGTCTCGAACGGGAGGGCGTGCGCGCCGCCGCCGCGCTCCCCGCGGAAGTGCGCCGCGACACCCGCGTGATCCGGGTACGCTCATACGATTCGATCATCATGGAGCTGACGGGTGGTCGGACCGTCGTCTGGGGCAGTGGCGAACGGGGCGAGGCGAAGGCCCGTTCGCTCACCGCGCTGATGAAGGCGGCGCGCGGGGCGGACCACTTCGACGTGAGCGCCCCGGGCGCCCCTGCCTCGTCGGGGAGTTGACGGCGGCCGGACCCTGGCAGCACCCTGGTTGGCTACGCCTATGGGTGATCACATAGGGTGAAAAGAAAAACGGGAGGTTCGGCGTGTTCGTTGAACACGCGCCACTTGTCGACTTAGTGTCCTGTTCCGAGAACCCAGGGAACAGTGGCACGGGTAACCCTAAACTTCAACGTTAGGGTTCGGGTTGGCATTGCGAACCGTCCCCCAGGCATACGTAACTCGAGGCGAGAGGCCTTCGACGTGGCAGCACCGCAGAACTACCTCGCAGTCATCAAGGTCGTCGGTATCGGCGGCGGTGGCGTCAACGCCATCAACCGGATGATCGAGGTCGGTCTCAAGGGCGTCGAGTTCATCGCGATCAACACCGATGCACAGGCCCTGCTGATGAGCGACGCCGACGTCAAGCTCGACGTCGGCCGGGAGCTCACCCGGGGTCTCGGCGCCGGCGCGAACCCGGACGTCGGCCGCAAGGCCGCCGAAGACCACCGCGAGGAGATCGAGGAGGTCCTCAAGGGGGCCGACATGGTCTTCGTGACCGCGGGCGAGGGCGGCGGCACCGGCACCGGCGGCGCCCCCGTCGTGGCCAACATCGCCCGCTCGCTGGGCGCCCTGACGATCGGTGTGGTCACCCGGCCGTTCACCTTCGAGGGCCGCCGCCGGGCCAACCAGGCCGAGGACGGCATCGCCAGCCTCCGCGACGAGGTCGACACCCTCATCGTCATCCCGAACGACCGGCTGCTGTCCATCTCGGACCGCCAGGTGAGCGTGCTCGACGCGTTCAAGTCGGCGGATCAGGTGCTGCTGTCCGGTGTCCAGGGCATCACCGACCTCATCACCACCCCGGGCCTCATCAACCTGGACTTCGCGGACGTCAAGTCCGTGATGTCCGAGGCCGGTTCCGCGCTGATGGGCATCGGCTCGGCGCGCGGCGACGACCGCGCGGTGGCCGCCGCCGAGATGGCCATCTCCTCGCCGCTGCTGGAGGCGTCCATCGACGGCGCCCGCGGCGTCCTGCTCTCCATCTCCGGCGGCTCCGACCTCGGCCTCTTCGAGATCAACGAGGCGGCCCAGCTGGTCAGCGAGGCGGCCCACCCCGAGGCGAACATCATCTTCGGCGCCGTCATCGACGACGCCCTCGGCGACGAGGTCCGGGTCACCGTCATCGCCGCCGGCTTCGACGGCGGCCAGCCGCCGGCCAAGGGCAGCCGCGACAAGGTGCTCGGCTCGTCCTACGGCCGCGAGGAGACCCCCGCCGCCCCGGCGCCGGCCGTGAGCCGCACCGAGCGGCCGGCCGAGCCGGTCCGTCCCTCCTTCGGCGGCCTGGGCAACGTGACCCCGCGCACCGAGGAGCCGGTCCCGGACCCCGTGCCGGTCGCCGAGGTCCCGCCGCCCCCGGTCGCCTCCCCGCAGGTGCCCCCGGCCCGCCCGTACCAGGACTCGACCGCCGAGGAACTGGACGTTCCCGACTTCCTGAAGTGACCCGGCAGGACGTGACCCCGGTGATAGGAAACCCGGCCCCGGACACCCGGGGACGGCCACACGTGGCACACGCGAGCGGCGCGCACTTCGCCTTCACCGACCGGTGGGGCGGGGTGAGCGCCGCTCCGTATGCGGAGCTCAACCTGGGCGGCGCGGTCGGCGACGACCCCGCCGCGGTCCGGGCCAACCGGGAACGGGCGGCCCGTTCGCTGGGCATCGACCCGGCGGCCGTCGTCTGGATGAACCAGGTGCACGGCAAGGACGTGGCCGTGGTCGACGGACCGTGGCGCGCGGGCGACGAGATCCCCGCGGTGGACGCGGTGGTGACGGACCGCCGGGGGCTCGCCCTCGCGGTGCTGACCGCCGACTGCACCCCCGTCCTGCTGGCCGACCCGGTCGCCGGGATCGCGGGGGCGGCGCACGCCGGCCGTCCCGGTCTGGTCGCCGGGGTGGTGCCCGCGGCGGTCGAGGCGATGACCGCGATGGGCGCCGACCCGGCCCGGATCCTCGCGTACATCGGCCCGTCGGTCTGCGGCGGCTGCTACGAGGTGCCGGAGGACATGCGGGCCGACGTCGCCGAGGCGGTGCCCGAGGCGTGGGCCACCACCCGGCGGGGCACCCCGGCCGTGGACGTGGCCGCCGGGGTCCGGGCGCAACTCGCCCGAATGGGCGTCAGCCTCGCGGGGCAGTCGGACATTTGCACGATGGAATCGGCGGACCACTTCTCCTACCGGCGCGACCGCGTCACCGGACGGCTCGCCGGTTATGTGTGGCTCGGCGAGGACCGTGCCGGGGAAGACGGGGAAGGGGACACCGGTCGATGACGGACCGCAGAGCGCAGTTGGCCGGGAACCTCGCCCGCGTGGAGGAACGTATCGTCGACGCCTGCGCGGCGGCGGGTCGAAAGCGTGACGAGGTGACCCTGATCGTGGTCACCAAGACCTATCCCGCGAGCGATGTCCGGCTGCTCGCGGAACTGGGAGTCCGTCATGTCGCGGAGAACCGCGACCAGGACGCCGCCCCGAAAGCCGCGGAATGTACGGATCTCCCGCTCACCTGGCACTTCGTCGGTCAATTGCAGACAAACAAAGTGAAAAGCGTGGTGAATTATGCCGACGTGGTGCACTCCATTGACCGGGTGCGACTGGTCACCGCGCTTTCCGCCGCGGCGGTACGGAAAGGCCGCGGACCCGGACGGGAAATCGGCTGTCTGATCCAGGTGGCCCTCGACGCGGAGACCGGTGACGGCGCCGGCCGCGGCGGCGTCGCGCCGGACGGGGTGGCGGCCCTCGCCGACGCCCTGGCCGAGGCCGAGGGGCTCCGCCCGGCGGGGCTGATGACGGTCGCTCCGCTGGCCGGGCCCTATGCGGGCCGGCCCCGGGCGGCCTTCGAGCGGCTGCGGGAAATCGCAACGGACCTGCGCGCGGCGCATCCGGCTGCGAACATGGTGTCCGCGGGAATGAGCGCGGATCTGGAGGACGCCGTGGCGGCGGGTGCGACACATGTACGCGTCGGCACAGCGGTACTCGGAGTCCGACCCGGCCTCGGGTAACGTCGCCAAGAGTCGGACCACAGCACAAAATATGGTCATTCCCGTCAAAAGGCGGGCGGACCAAGTGGATCCAGCGCCGTTGAGGAGCCGATCCACCACAGAGCGGAGGACGCAGAGAATGGCCGGCGCGATGCGCAAGATGGCGGTCTACCTCGGCCTCGTGGAGGACGATGGGTACGACGGCCGGGGATTCGATCCCGATAACGAGTTCGAGCCCGAGCCGGAGCCCGACCGGCGCCGGCAGCAGCACCAGCAACACCAGGCTCAGCAGACGCAAACGGACGAACCGGTACGGGTCGCCCAGCCCCCGGCGCAGCGCGAACCGGCTCCGCTGACAGCGGAAACGGGACGACCCGCCCGAATCGCCCCCGTGTCGTCCATCACACCCGAACGCCACTCCCTGGAGAAGAACGCACCGGTGATCATGCCCAAAGTCGTGTCCGAGCGGGAGCCTTACCGCATCACGACATTGCACCCTCGGACCTACAACGAGGCCCGTACCATCGGGGAACACTTCCGTGAAGGCACCCCGGTGATCATGAATCTGACCGAGATGGACGACACCGACGCGAAGCGACTTGTCGACTTCGCCGCGGGTCTGGTCTTCGGCCTCCACGGCAGCATCGAACGGGTGACGCAGAAGGTGTTCCTGCTGTCTCCTGCTAACGTCGATGTCACGGCGGAGGACAAGGCCCGCATCGCAGAGGGCGGGTTCTTCAACCAGAGCTAGAGACGCACAATCAGGCAATACCGGTGAGAGACGGTCAATAGGCCGGGCACAAGGGGAGAGGGAAGCGCGAGGATGGACATCGCACGGCAGGTGGTCTACATCGCGCTGTACGTCTTCCTCATCGTGCTCATCTTCCGGTTGGTGATGGATTACGTCTTCCAGTTCGCCCGCTCGTGGCAACCCGGTAAGGCGATGGTGGTCGTCCTTGAGGCCACCTACACTGTCACCGATCCGCCACTCAAGCTTCTGCGGCGGTTCATCCCGCCGCTGCGTCTCGGGGGCGTGGCGCTCGACCTGTCCTTCTTCGTACTGATGATCATCGTCTACATCCTGATCACCGTCGTGGAGCGGCTGTGAACGCGGCTGTGAACGATACGGTCTTGCCGATTGCCGACGACTACGTTGAGGTGAAGAAGAGATGCCGCTGAGCCCCGAGGACGTGCGGAACAAGCAGTTCACGACCGTCCGCCTCCGAGAAGGCTACGACGAGGACGAGGTCGACGCCTTTCTCGACGAGGTCGAGGCCGAACTGACCCGCCTGCTCCGGGAGAACGAGGACCTGCGCGCCAAGCTGGCGGCAGCGACCCGAGCCGCGGCGCAGAACCAGCAGCAGAACATGCGCAAGCCCGAGCCGCAGGACCAACGACCAGGTCCCGGGGCTCCGGTGCCCGCCGCCATATCCGGCCCGCAGCCGGTGCCGCCGAACCAGCAGCAGATGGGCGGCCCGCCGCAGCTTCCGGGCGGTGCCCCGCAGCTGCCGGCCGGGCCGGGCGGACACGGCCACGGTCCCCAGGGCCCGCACGGCGCGGGTCCGATGGGACAGAACCCCATGGGCCAGGGCGGCCCGATGGGTGGCCCCATGGGCGGTCCCATGGGTCAGGGCGGTCCCGGCCCCATGGGCCAGGGCGGTCCGATGGGCCAGGGTGGTCCCGGCCCGATGGGTCAGGGTGGCCCCATGGGCGGCCCCGGTCCCCAGATGCAGCAGCCGGGCCAGGGCCCGGGTGGCGACAGCGCCGCCCGAGTGCTCTCGCTCGCGCAGCAGACGGCCGATCAGGCGATCGCGGAGGCCCGCTCCGAGGCCAACAAGATCGTCGGCGAGGCCCGCAGCCGCGCCGAGGGCCTGGAGCGGGACGCCCGCGCCAAGGCCGACGCGCTGGAGCGGGACGCGCAGGAGAAGCACCGCGTGGCCATGGGCTCCCTGGAGTCCGCCCGCGCCACGCTGGAGCGCAAGGTCGAGGACCTGCGCGGCTTCGAGCGCGAGTACCGCACGCGGCTGAAGTCCTACCTGGAGAGCCAGCTGCGCCAGCTGGAGAACCAGGCGGACGACTCGCTCGCCCCGCCGCGCGCCACCAACGCCCCGTCGCTGCCGCCGGCCCCCTCGATGAGCGGGTCCATGGCGTCGGCCGGTGCGGGCATGGGCGGTCACAGCATGGGCGGCAACTCGTCCATGGGCGGCGGCCACGGCCAGTCGTCGGGCAACCCGTCGTACGGCGGGCAGCAGCAGATGTCGCCCGCGATGACGCAGCCGATGGCTCCGGTGCGGCCGCAGGGTCCGCAGCCGATGCAGGCTCCCTCGCCGATGCGCGGGTTCCTCATCGACGAGGACGACAACTGACGGCGGCGGTGCGCTGCCGCTGAGCGGTAGTCGTCGTCGCAATCACCATGGGCCGGGCCCCGGGGATGTCCCCGGGGCCCGGCCCGTTGTCGTTTCGATGTGCGGCTCGGCAGCGCCGGGGAGCCCGGGCGTGGCGGCGCGCATGAAGATCATCTGCGTGGGAGTTTGAACGACCGTACCGAGCCGACTGCTTGAGGCTTGACTGTCAGCACCCTGACGCAGGGTGATGTTACGATCACACTGTGAAGGTGGTGGTGCAGGTCAAGCTGATACCGGACGCCGAACAGGCGTCGGCGCTGTCGGCTACCCTGCACACGGTCAACGCCCTGGCGAACTGGGTATCGCGCATCGCGTTCGAGCGGGATGTTCCCCGTGAGTACGAGTTGCGCAGGCACACCTATGCCGAACTCAGGGCCCGTGGCCTGGGGGCGCAGGCGGCGCAGCACGTGATCAAGAAGGTGCGCGACGCGTATGCCGCGCTGCATGCCAACCTCCGTGCAGGGAACTTGGGCAAGAAGGGGGCCAAGCGCCGCATCAAGGCCGAGTCCAGGCCGGTCACGTTCCGGCCCGAAGCCGCGCAGCCGTATGACGACCGCTGCCTTTCCTGGCAGTACGACGCCGCAACGGTGAGCATCTGGACAACCGCCGGGCGCGTGAAGAGTGTGCGCTTCGCCTGTTCCCCGCAGGTACTCAAGGTGCTCCGGCAATACCGCAAGGGCGAAGCGGACCTGATCGAACGCGACGGTGTGTTCTACCTGATTGCCACATGCGAGGTTCCCGAGGCCGTCCAGTACGAGCCGGATGGGTTCATCGGCGTGGATCTCGGGATCGTCGGCATCGCCACCACCTCAACCGGCTACCGGGCCGCCGGACGCAAGCTGAATCGGTACCGCAAGCGGCAGCTCGCTCTGCGCGGGAAGCTCCAGAAAAAGGGCACGAAGTCCGCCAGGCGGCGGCTCAAGGCACGCTCGCGCCGCGAGCAGCGGCACGTGAGGAACACCAACCACATCATCGCCAAGAGGATTGTGACCGAGGCTGAACGCACCTCGCGCGGGATCTCCCTGGAAAGACTCAAGGGGATCCGGCAGAGGGTACGGCTCCGCAAGCCCCAACGGGTCGCGCTCCACTCCTGGGCCTTCGCCCAGCTCGCGGACTTCATCGTCTACAAGGCGCGCCGGGCCGGAGTCCCGCTCGTGCTCGTGGACCCCGCCCACTCCTCCAGGGAGTGCGCACTGTGCGGGCACATCGACCGGCTCAACCGCGTTTCCCAGGCCAGGTTCGTATGCCGGTCGTGCGGCGTCGTTGCGCACGCCGACCGCAATGCTTCCCACGTTCTTGCCCGCAGGGGCGAGAACGTGTGGATCGCGGGGCGTGAGTCACGCGTCCCAGCCACCCAGTCCATAAGCTGAATGGCCAAGACGCGGGAGTCCACCTCACAACCAGTGAGGCCCTACCCGCAAGCCCGGTCCTTCAGGGCCGGGTAGTTGACTAGGTGGAACGCCTTGACCGCGCGGAGCGCGGTTTCGAGGGGTACCGGGCCCCTCCCCGTAGATACGGGAAGGGGCGGGGTTGGGGAGCGCTTACGCCTTGCGCAGGCGGAAGGTCAGGGACAGGGGCTCGTCCGTGAAGGGCTCGCCGTACGACTCGTCCGCCTCGCCGGAAGCGAAGTCCGTGGCGAGGACCTCGTCCGCGATGAGGGAGGAGTGGTCGGCGAGGGCCGTCCGGACCTCCTCGTCGGAGGAGGACCAGCGCAGGGCGATGCGGTCGGCCACGTCGAGGCCGGAGTTCTTGCGGGCCTCCTGGATGAGGCGGATCGCGTCGCGGGCCAGGCCCGCGCGCCGCAGCTCCGGGGTGATCTCCAGGTCGAGGGCGACCGTCGCGCCGGAGTCGGAGGCGACGGACCAGCCCTCGCGCGGCGTCTCGGTGATGATGACCTCGTCGGGGGTGAGGGCGACGGTCTCGCCGTCGACCTCGACGGTGGCGTTGCCCTCGCGGAGGGCGAGGGACAGGGCCGCCGCGTCCGCCGCGGCGATCGCCTTGGCCACCGCCTGGACGCCCTTGCCGAACCGCTTGCCGAGGGCGCGGAAGTTGGCCTTGGCGGTGGTGTCGACGAGGGAGCCGCCCACCTCGGAGAGGGAGGCGAGGGAGGAGACGTTGAGCTCCTCCGTGATCTGGGCGCGCAGTTCCTCGCCGAGCGTCTCGAAGCCGGCCGCCGCGACCAGCGCGCGGGACAGCGGCTGCCGCGTCTTCACGCCGGACTCGGCGCGGGTGGCGCGGCCCAGCTCCACCAGGCGGCGGACCAGGAGCATCTGACGGGAGAGCTCCGGGTCGATCAGCGCGGTGTCGGCGGTCGGCCAGGTGGCCAGGTGCACCGACTCCGGGGCCTCCGGGTCGACCGGGACGACCAGGTCCTGCCAGACGCGCTCGGTGATGAAGGGGACGAGCGGCGCCATCAGGCGGGTGACCGTCTCGATCACCTCGTGCAGGGTGCGCAGCGCGGCCGCGTCGCCCTGCCAGAAGCGGCGGCGGGATCGGCGGACGTACCAGTTGGACAGGTCGTCGACGAACGCGGACAGCAGCTTGCCGGCGCGCTGGGTGTCATACGCCTCCAGGGACTGCGTGACCTGGTCGGTGAGCGTGTTGAGCTCGCCGAGCAGCCAGCGGTCCAGCAGCGGGCGGTCGGCCGGGGCCGGGTCGGCGGCCGAGGGGGCCCAGCCGGCGGTGCGGGCGTAGAGGGCCTGGAAGGCGACCGTGTTCCAGTAGGTGAGGAGCGTCTTGCGGACGACCTCCTGGATCGTGCCGTGGCCTACGCGGCGCGCCGCCCACGGGGAGCCGCCGGCCGCCATGAACCAGCGGACCGCGTCGGCGCCGTGCTGGTCCATCAGCGGGATCGGCTGGAGGATGTTGCCCAGGTGCTTGGACATCTTCCGGCCGTCCTCGGCGAGGATGTGGCCCAGGCAGACGACGTTCTCGTACGACGACTTGTCGAAGACGAGGGTGCCGACGGCCATCAGGGTGTAGAACCAGCCGCGGGTCTGGTCGATGGCCTCCGAGATGAACTGCGCCGGGTAGCGCTTCTCGAAGAGCTCCTTGTTCTTGTACGGGTAGCCCCACTGGGCGAACGGCATGGAGCCCGAGTCGTACCAGGCGTCGATGACCTCCGGCACCCGGACGGCGGTGTGCGCGCAGCCCTCGGCGGTGCAGGGGAACGTCACGTCGTCGATGTACGGGCGGTGCGGGTCGAGGCCGCTCTGGTCGGTGCCGGTGAGCTCGGTGAGCTCGGCGAGGGAGCCGACGCAGGTGAGGT
Organism: Streptomyces sp. URMC 126; assembly: GCF_051386555.1. Classification (NCBI taxonomy): domain Bacteria; kingdom Bacillati; phylum Actinomycetota; class Actinomycetes; order Kitasatosporales; family Streptomycetaceae; genus Streptomyces; species Streptomyces sp. URMC 126. The sequence goes on along the minus strand of NZ_JBPQTX010000088.1, from coordinate 3,703 downwards.
GGTCGTCCTCGCAGCGCCAGATGGGCAGCGGGGTGCCCCAGTAGCGGTTGCGGGAGAGCGCCCAGTCGATGTTGTTGGTCAGCCAGTCGCCGAAGCGGCCGTGCTTGACCGAGTCCGGGAACCAGTTGGTCTTCTCGTTCTCCGCGAGGAGCCTGTCCTTGACAGCCGTGGTGCGGATGTACCAGGACGGCTGCGCGTAGTAGAGGAGCGCGGTGTGGCAGCGCCAGCAGTGCGGGTAGCTGTGCTCGTACGCCACGTGCTTGAAGAGGAGGCCGCGCGCGTCGAGGTCGGCGGTGAGGGCCTCGTCGGCCTTCTTGAAGAACTGGCCGCCGACGAGGGGCAGGTCTTCCTCGAAGGTGCCGTCGGCGCGGACCGGGTTCACGACCGGCAGGCCGTAGGCGCGGCAGGTGCGGAGGTCGTCCTCACCGAAGGCCGGGGCCTGGTGGACGATGCCGGTGCCGTCCTCCGTCGTCACGTACTCGGCGTTGACGACGTAGTGGGCCGTGTCCGGGAACTCGACCAGGTCGAACGGGCGGCGGTACGTCCAGCGCTCCATCTCGCGGCCGGTGAAGCGCTGCTCCGTGGCCGTCCAGCCCTCGCCGAGGGCCTTTTCGAGGAGCGGCTCGGCGACGACGAGCTTCTCGGTGCCGTCGGTCGCCACGACGTAGGTGACGTCCGGGTGGGCGGCGGCGGCCGTGTTGGAGACCAGCGTCCACGGCGTCGTCGTCCAGACCAGCAGGGCGGCCTCGCCGGCGAGCGGGCCGGAGGTGAGCGGGAAGCGGACGAAGACGGACGGGTCGACGACCGTCTCGTAGCCCTGCGCCAGCTCGTGGTCGGACAGGCCGGTGCCGCAGCGGGGGCACCAGGGGGCGACGCGGTGGTCCTGGACCAGCAGGCCCTTGTTGAAGATCTCCTTCAGCGACCACCAGACGGACTGGACGTAGTCCGGGTCCATGGTGCGGTAGGCGTCGTCCAGGTCCACCCAGTAGCCCATGCGGGTGGTGAGCTCGGTGAACGCGTCGGTGTGGCGGGTCACGGACTCGCGGCACTTGGCGTTGAACTCGGCGATGCCGTACGCCTCGATGTCCTGCTTGCCGGAGAAGCCCAGCTCCTTCTCGACGGCGAGCTCGACGGGCAGGCCGTGGCAGTCCCAGCCGGCCTTGCGGCCGACGTGGTAGCCCTGCATGGTGCGGAAGCGGGGGAAGACGTCCTTGAAGACGCGGGCCTCGATGTGGTGCGCGCCCGGCATGCCGTTGGCGGTCGGCGGGCCCTCGTAGAAGACCCACTCGGGCCGGCCCTCGGACTGGGCCAGGGTGCGGGCGAAGATCTTCTGCTCCTGCCAGAAGTCGAGCACGGCGCGTTCGAGCGCGGGCAGGTCGACCTGGGCGGGTACGGAGCGGTACTGGGGCGCGGGACGCGCGGGCTGCGCGGAACTCATCGGTGGCTACCTCCGGCTGGACGGTTGTGCGCTGTCCGTCGGAGGGACGAGAGCCGTTGTCCGTACTCCCGCGGTACCACCCTCCTTGGCCGCAGGCGTGTGCCTGTGGCCCCCTCATTGGGGTCGCGATGCCGGTTCTACCGGCCTGGGGTGGGCTGCTGCCTTGCCCCTGGCTTTCTTCCGGCGGCTCCGGGGTGATCTTCACACCGCGCACGCCTTCCGGGCTCGCACCGTCCCCGGATCGCTGATGGCTGCGTGCGGCGCTACTCGTCCCATCCACGCCTTTCGCTGCCGCCCAGTGTACGGGGCGCGGGCGGGGCGGGCCGACCGCATTTCCGTCCCCGGCCCGGCGGGGCGGCTCCCGGCGCCGGGCGGGGGCCGTCCGGCGGGTTACAGGGCCGGGAGCGGGGCACAAGGGTGGGCACCGGCGTGCCCCGTTGCCGCGTGCTCCGAGCCGATTTATCGTTCCCGCACGATTCGCGCGCAAGATCATAAAATGTGAAGGGGTCGCGGTCATGGCGGACATGGTGGAGATGTCCTCGGCACGGGCCGCGGCGCGGGGGCCTGCCGGCCTGGTCTGCGGGGCGGGACGGGTCAGTCGGCGCGGCGTGGGCCGCCGGGCGCGGGGGCCTGCCAGCCGGGTGCGGGGGCCTGCCGACCGGGTGCGCCGGGCGGCGCGGGGTTGCCGGCGTGGTGTGGGCTGCCGGGTGTGGCCTGTACGGCGCGGTGGGTCGCTGTGATGGCGGGGGCGGCGGGCGGTACGAAGGCGGCGAAAGCGGCGAAGAGGGCTCCGGCGCGGGGTGCTTCGGCGGGAGGCGCTTCGGCGAAGGAGGCCGCGGCGAAGGAAGCTGCGGCGGTAAAGGCTCCGGTGAAGACGGTCTCGGCCGGGAAGGCTCCCGCCAACAAGACCGCGTCGAAGGCCGCCGCGTCGAAGGCTGCCCGGACGAACGCGCCGGGGCCCGAGCATGCGGCGGTCCGGGGCGCGGCGCACAAAGGGGCGGCTTCGCCCACGAAGAAGACGGCCGGGGGCGCGGCGGCGGGGAAGAGCTCCGCGAAGGGGGCGGTGGCCGGCAAGTCGTCGGCCGCGAAGACGGTGGGGAAGGCAGTTAGGAACGCGGCGGCGAAAAAGAGCGCCGCGAAGGGGAGTGCCGCCAAGCCCGCCGCCGAGAAGACGGCGAAGGCCGGGACCGGCGCGGGAGCGCCCGCGAAGAAGGCGGCGACGAAGCGGGCGGCCTCCAAGACTGCGTCGGCCGGGAAGTCCGTTGCCCGGGGGACTGGGGATGAGAAGGCGGCGTCTTCGGCGAAGAAGGCCGCGGGGAAGCGGGCGGGCTCCGAGGCGGCGTCGGTCGGGAAGTCCGTTGCCCGGGGGAGCAGGGATGAGAAGGCGGCGTCTTCGGCGAAGAAGGCCGCGGCGGAGAAGGTGACGAAGCAGGCGGCGAAGGCCACCGTGCCTCCGGAGAAGAAAGCTCCGGCCGGGAAAGCCGCGCCTTCGGCCGGCAAGACGGCGAAGAAGGCGCTCTCCAGCACGGGAGCGGCCGGGAAGGTCGCAGGCGGGAAGGCCGCGGGGAAGAAGTCCGCGTCGCCGGCCGAGTCGGCGTCCGGCAAGAAGGGGAAGTCCGCCGCTGCGGCCGGGGCGGCGGGGAAGAAGGCCGTTTCTCCGGCCGGGAAAGCGCCGGCGAAGAAGGCAGGGGCCGCTGCGGGAGTGGGCGGGAAAGCCGCGGCCTCCGCTGGGAAGGCGTCAGGGAGGGAATCGGCTTCTGCCGCGGTGACGGGTGTGAAGACTGCGGCCAGGGCGTCGAGGAAGGAAGCGGTGTCCGCTGCGGGAACGGGTGGCAAGGCGGGCAAGGTGGCGGGGAAGAGGACCGCGGCCTCTGTTGGGGGAGCCGGGTCTCCGGCGGCGAAGGTGCTGGGGAAGGGAGCGGTGTCCGCCGTAGGAACTGGTGGCAAGGCGGGCAAGGCGGTGGAGAAGGGGGCTGCGGCCTCTGTTGGGGGAGCCGGGTCTCCGGCCGCTAAGGCGTCGGGGAAGGGGGCTGTGGCCTCTGCTGGGGAAACCGGGACTCCGGGTGTGAAGGTGCCGGGGAAGGAAGTGGCGTCCGGTGTAGGAACGGGTGGCGCGGCGGGGGAGAAGGCCGCGGACCCTGCTGGAGGAGCCGGGGCTCCGGGTGTGGAGGCGTCGGCGTCCGGTGCGAGAGCGGGTGGGAAGGCTGCGGCCTCCGCCGGGGAGTCGTTGGTGGCTGGGGTGGCCCCCGCCGCGGGGGCCGGGGA
>NZ_JBPQTX010000087.1:0-23523 GCF_051386555.1 Streptomyces sp. URMC 126 | reverse complement strand
GCCGTCCGGTCGTCCAGGCCCGTCGCGGCACGGTCGCGCGGGGCCGTGGGACGGCCGGACGGCGGTCTCAGCCCCGTTCCCGCCCGGCGGGCAGTGAGGGCAGCTCCGCGTGCCGGACGGTGAAGCCGCCCGACTTCAGGGGGGTGAACGGGGCGGGGGCCATGCACGTCCCGACGCGTGCCGAACCGGGGACGCCCTTGACGACGTCCACGTTGCCCACCGCCCAGTGGAAGCCGAACCGCCCCTTGCCCGGCCCGCCGGTCCTGGCGCTGAACCCGTACCGCGCGCCGATCTCCGAGGGGTCCGCGGACTTGGTGACGACGGCGGTGAACGTCGCCGTGTCCCCGCCCGTGACCAGGCAGTCCACGGCGGCCTCGGCCCGGCGGGTCTCGTGGGTGGCGGCCACCCAGTGCGACCAGGTGACCGTCCCCCGCGCGTCGGTCGGCAGGCCGTGTTCCAGGTGCGGGCCGGGCAGCGGGCGGCTGAACGGTACGGCCCGCGCGTCGACCGAGAAGCGGATGACGTCCTTGGGCGCGTAGGAGAAGTCGAGGCGCGCCGATCCGGTCACCCGGGCCGTCGGGGCGGTCTCCACCGCCGCTACGGCGTCGGCCGCCGGCGCGTCCGAGGCGGAGGCGGCGGGGCCGAGCCCCGAGATGGCGGCGCAGGCGGCGGCGGTCGCGAGGGCCGCGGCCACCGTCCCGCGCCGACGGCCGGCGGCGCCTTGCCGGATGCTCCCGCCGTTCCCGCGTCCTCGGCTGCCCCACATGGCGAACTCCCCTCGTTCCCGGCCGGCTCCCTGCCGGTGATCACCACTCTTCCGGCGGCGGGAACGCACCACCATCTGCCGATCGGCGGATCCGCCGGGCCGGGGAGGGGGCCGGTTCTGCCGTTCGGCAGGCCCCGGCAGGGCGGTTGCGGGTGGAGGAGCGGGGGCGGAGGCGTCGGCCGGGGCGCGACTTGAACCTCACGCCGCGTGAGGATGCAGGGTGGTGGCATGACCGCTTCCACGACCTGGCGCGTGGGCCCGCTGGCCGAGGCCGCCGGGCTGACCGTGCGCACCCTGCACCACTGGGACGACATCGGGCTGCTCAGCCCGTCCCGGCGTACCGCCGGCGGGCACCGGGAGTACACGGAGACCGACCTCGTCCGGCTGTACCAGGTGCTCGCGCTGCGCGGCCTGGGGCTCGGCCTGGAGACGATCGGCCTCTGCCTCGACTCCGGCGTCGACCCCGCCCGCGTCGTCCGCGACCACTTGGCCGAGGTGGAGGCGTCGCTCGCCCGCCTCGGCACCCTCCGGCAGCGGCTCGTCCGACTGCGGGACGCGCTGACCGGGCCCGGAGGCACGGGCGGACGCGCGGGCGGCGACGCGGGCGGATGCGTGGGCGGTGACGGGGGTACGGCCGAGGGCCGGCGGCCCGGAACCGCACCCGAAACGGCCCGCCGGCCCCCCGCCTCCCCGGCCGGCCCGCTGCTCGACGCCCTGCGCGCGACGGGCGGAGTCGCCGTCCACGGCGAGCGGGTGCTGCGCCGCCACCTGGAAACCGACGCCGTCGAGGTGCTGCGCGCCCGTGGCGCCGGCCTCGGCCCCGCCGCGCACTACCTGCTGGAGGTCGAATGGCCCGAGCTCTACCGCCGGGCGGAACGGCTGCGCACGGACGGCGTGCCGCCCGGCGACCCCCGGGTGCGGCGGCTGGCGGCCCGGATGGACGAACTGGGCACGCTGTTCACCGGCGGCGACCGGGACGTCTCGGCGGGGGTCAGGAAGGCGTGGGACGAGGATCCCGCCGCCCTGTCCGGCACTCCGGACGCCCCGGCGGACGACTGGCGGGACCTCTCCGCCTACCTGGACGCGGCCCGTCGGGCGGGCGGCGGCTGAGCGCGGACCGCCCCGTCAACGTCAACGTCCGGCACACGGCAGAACACCGCAGAAGAAAGGACTCCGGCATGACCGCCATGACCGCCCGCTCCCGCGCCGTCCACGCCCTGATCCCGCTGTTCCCGCTCCTCCTGTTGGCCCTCCCGGCCTGCTGCGCCCTGGCGGCGTTCGGCGCGCTGCCCTGGGACGTGCCCGCCGTCGCCCTTCCGTCCGCCCTGGCCGTGCTGTGGCTGAGCCGCTTCCTCCGCCTCTCGCGCGCCGCGCGGGCCCGGCGGACGTCCTGAGCGGAGCCCTCGGGCCCGACACCCCTCACAACGTCCTGACCAGCCTGGCCGCCTCCGCCAGCGGCAGTGACGGGTACGTTCCGCGGAGCGCCCGCACCGCCGCCGGCACGCCTCGCTCGTCACGGATCCGGCGCAGGGCGGGGGCGTCGACGGCGGCGCGCAGTTCGTCGAGGGAGGCGAAGGTCCGGGTGTACCAGTCCCGCTTCCTCCTGCGGTCCGCGTACACCTCCGCGGCGCCCGCGCACACCGTCCCGAGCACGGTACACAGGGCGAGGGCCCAGATGTTCCGGCCGGCGTAGGCGAGGACGGCCAGGACGAAGGCGCCGGCCGCGCCGCACCACAGGGCCAGGCGGGGGACGGTCATGGGGCGGGTGCCTCCTGTCGTGGCGTGACGCGTTCCGGAGCTACGGCGCTGCGATGGGGGATCAGGCCGTGGCGACCGGCCACTGGCCGCCCGGGAACGCCCGGTTGTCCTTCGCCTCGCCCTCCACGGCCGTCATCTGCTGCGCCTGCGTGCCGAGCGCGGCGACCAGCGTGGTGACGGCGGTGATGACGAGCGCGGTGTTGACGCCGGCCTCCTCCACGACGATGGCCGCGCCGGCCCACGAGAACACCACCGAGCCGAAGGCGGCGATGGCCGCGACGATGGCGGCGATGAACTTGACCAGGATGACGCCGAGAGCCACGTAGAAGGCCAGCCCCGCGACGGCGCAGAGCGTCAGGGCGGTCGCGATCTTGTCGGCGCTGGTGGCGATCTGTGTCGCCGCGGTGGGCTGGAGCTTCACGGCGGCCGTGTAGGCGGTCGCGCCGTCGCCCTTCCACTGCTTGGGGGCCCGGAGCGCGTCGGCGGCGACGTTGCCGGCCACGTCGGTGGCGTGCCCGCGCACGTCGTGCTGCCAGGTCCAGGCGTCCTTGAAGGCGGTCACGGGGACGGCGGCGCCCTTGAGTAGCTCGCCGATCTTGTTCAGGATCCACTTGCCCAGCTCGACGAGCTTGTTGGCGCACCAGATCAGCGCTTTGGCGACGAAGTCGGGCACGTACCACTTGTTCGCGGTGGACTCGGCCTTCGGGCCGACCTGGTTCAGTTTCGTCGTCAGGCTGGTCAGGCCGGAGTTCAGTTTGTCGATGGTCGCCGTGTACTGCGCGGCGTTGAATGCCACGATTCCCCCTGGTTGTGCCGTGCGGTGCGCTGTGCTGTGCTCTGGTCCCTCCGGCACCAACCGGTACCGAGACGTGATCAGTACGCCTTGGAGACGCTCTTCGTGGTGTCCACTTCGTGGTCGTCGTAGGCGCGGGCGTTGACCGCCAGCGCGTCCGCGACCTCCTTCGTGCGGTCCCGTCCCTCGGAGGTCCGGGAGGAGATCTGGTTCACCGCGTCCGTATAGGCGGACACGAGGACCTGGAACAGGCCGGCTTCCAGGCGCGTCATGCGCAGGCCCTCCACGGTGTTGTGGATGCCGTCGAGCAGGGCGCTCTGCCGGTCCCACATGCGCGCGTCGGTGCGGATGCCGTCGGTGATGACCTTGAGGTCGGGGTCGCCCATGGGCTGGTTCCTCCGGTGGTGGTCAGTCGGCGAACCGCGCCGGGTCGCCGAGGATCGCCATGGCCTCCTTGAACAGGCCGTCGAGCTGGAGCGCGGACGGCCCCCGCGAGGAGCCGGCGACGAGCCGGTCGCGGGCGTCGGACAGGGCCTCGGCGAGGGCCTGGTTCAGCCGCACGGCGGACCGGCCGTCCGCCCACGCCGGGTCGACGGAGCAGGACACCAGCGAACCCTGGGCCACGGTGACGGTCACCTGTCCGCCGGCCGACTTCCCCGTGAACGTCTCGGGTTCGGCCGCGTCGGACCCCGCGATCCCGTCGAGGTCGAAGAGGGACAGCAGTTCCTCGGTCACCTCGTCGAGCCGGCGCGGGAGGACGTACCGCAGGTCGAGTTCCGGCAGCTCCGGTGCGGCGGCCGTGGGGGCCGCGGAGGGCGGTGCGGTGCTTGAGGTGCCCGAGGTGCCGGAAGTGTCGGCGGTGTGCGGCGAGGCGGCCGTGAACGGCGAGGTGGCGTCAAGCTGTTCGGCCCTGCGCTCCCAGCCGGTTTCCTCCAGCGAACGCGACCAGTCCTCCAGCCGTTCCCGCAGCGCGGACTCGTAGGCCGCGGTGACGGCGGCGGACAGGGCCGCCGGCGCCTGCCGGCGCTGCCAGTCCGTGACGAGGGCGACGCGCTCCGGCAGGCCGTCCGCCGCGAGCCGTACGGTGACGGCTCCCTGGGGATCGCTGCCGGTCACCTCCCGCGGTACGCGTTCCCGCATGTCCGACATCAGCCGCTGAATGCCCTGGATATGGTCCCGGACCTGGTGCAAGTCCGCGAACGGGTCGCCGTTCACCGATCCCCCTTCGTAGCACGGCACGGAGCCGGCTCTTTTCGGGAAAGGTGCGCGACGCCGCCCGCTTGACGTGGCGTGCACGCTAACACGCTGCGCTCACCCGGCCGAGGGATCTGCGAACGGCCCGCTTGACGCGCGGGGGGTACGGGAGTGGTGTGGCCGGCCACGGTGAGGCATCACCGCCGGTGGCGATGGTGGCCGGATCCCTTAGGGCAAGGGGTTATTGCGCGTGTCGAGCGTCACTCGTGCCTTTTCCGCCGCTCTCCAACAACCCGCCGGGCACGCTTTGTTCACGCCCCGCCAACCGAACGATCGCGTACGAGCCGACGCCCGCCGGGCGCGCCGTACGTCCTCACCTGTACGTTCTCGTCCGCCCTGGGCTCGATTCGCACCTCAGTGGCCAACTCGCCCCAGGAACACCGGATTGGTCATCGCCACCATCGCCCCCGGGAGCTCCGCCACCGTCGCCGGGCGGCGGACTTCCGCGCGTACGTAAGCCGAACGCGCGGGCGTCGTCCGCCACTCCACCCGTCCGTCCGCCGGAAGCGGTACGGACACCACCGTGCCCTGGTCCGTCACCAGCGCCGCCGTGCAGCCCGCCGGCGCGCCGGTGACCGCCAGCCGGACGGTCACCTCGGTACCGGGGCCCGCCGGCAGCCGCTCCCCGATGCCCGCGTGGGCGCCGCCGCCGGTCGTGGCGGTGAAGGACAGACCGACCGCCCGCGACTCGGCGATCCAGCTGCGGCCGGCGCGGATGCCCTCCAGCACGGCGTCGTGGGACAACTCGTCGGCCAGGACGACCGTCTGGGGGAGCCCCACGGTCTGCGGCTCGCGATGGGCGTCGCTGTTGCCCATGGCGGGCAGCCAGGGCCCGTCCCCGCGGGCGGCGGTGGCGAGCAGGGCGTCCCAGGTCGCGACGGCCATCTCGTCGTCCGGCGTGAACGGGCCGTTCCACACCTCCACCGCGTCCGCGTGCTCGTAGCCGAACTTCCAGGAGCAGCCGACGCACGTGCCGTACGGGTGGGCCGGGACGACCAGGCCGCCGGCGCGCCGGATCGCCCTGGCGTGGCGGCCGAAGACGCCGTCCCGGGCGCGGTGGCGCCAGTCGACGAAGGTGCCGGGTTCGGTGCCCAGGGCCAGGACGTGGCCGTTGCGGGTGGTGACCTCCTCACCGGTGAGGATCAGCAGGTCGTCGCCCCACAGGCCCTCCCAGGCGGCGTGACCGGAGGTGGTGTTGTGCTCGGTGGTGACGATCCAGTCGAGCCCGGCGGCGCGCGCCGCCGCCGCGATACCGGCCGGGGTGCGGAGGCCGTCCGAGTGGACGCTGTGCAGGTGGCCGTCGCCCCGGTACCAGGACCTGCCGCGGCCCTTCGCCCGCCGCGGCGGGTACACGGGCTTCGGCGTCGTCCCCGGCGGCCCGTACCGGAGGGTCACGGTCACCTCGTACGCCATCCCGCGCGGCGCCACCGTGTACGGGCCGAGGACGACGTGCCAGGTGCCGGGCCGGACGGGACCGGCCAGATAGCCGGGGGTGGCCCGCTCGGCGCTGATCGCGAACTCCGTACGGGCGCCGCCCGACCAGCCCCGGAAGCCGTCGGGGCCGGTACCGCGCTCGTCGAAGATCCCGATGTCACAGGCGTTGCCCGGTACGCCGGGCGGGACGGGCGGCCGGTCGTAGGCGTACGAGACCGCGATCTCCCGGACGCCGCGCGGCACTTCCACGGGGAGGTAGACGAAGTCGGGCGCGCCGGCCGGCAGCCTGCCGGTCACTCCGCGCGTCTCCGTCGTGCCGCTGCCGCCGGGACCCGGGGGGCCGGCGGCGTGAGCGAACGTCACACCGTCGAGCCTAAGGGCACCCGCCGCTCCCGCGACAGCCGTCAGTTTCAGGACATCCCGCCGTTCCACCCGGACCTCCAGCGCCGTCGTGAGCCGCTCGATCAGTCGTGTGCCGGTCGTGTGCCTTCTCGTCCCGCGCCTTCTCGTGCCGTGCCCGTTCGCGCCGCGCCTTCTCACGCCGTCCCGCCCGCGCGCCGCCGCGGACCGGACCGGATCCCACCGTTCTACGCCCTCCACGCGTCCCGTGGAACGGGCGGTGCGAAGGACGGCGGATGACGGTCGTGTGTCGCCCGTTCGACATGGGTCACGGACGGCCTCCCAGGGATTACCGTGGGTACAGGCGACAGACGGAGGTTCTCCCGCATGCGGATCGCGACCACGGTCTTCCTCACGGACGAGACGATCACCCCGGTCCGGCTCGCCCGAGAGCTCGAACAGCGCGGCTTCTCGGGTCTCTACTTGCCCCAGCACACCCACATCCCGGTCGAGCGGAAGACGCCCGCGCCGATGGGCGATCCGCTGCCCCGCGAGTACGGGCGGGCGTTCGACCCGTTCGTCGCGCTGGCCCAGGCCGCCGCCGTCACCCACCGGATCACCGTGGGGACGGGGGTCGCCCTCGTCGCCCAGCACGATCCCGTCGTCCTCGCCAAGCAGGCCGCCACCCTGGATCACCTCAGCGGCGGCCGGTTCACCCTCGGCATCGGCTACGGCTGGAACGTCGAGGAGGCCGCCGACCACGGCGTCGAGTGGCGGACGCGGCGCCGGCTGGTCCGGGACCGGATGGCGCTGATGCGGGCCCTGTGGGAGGAGGAACCCACGGCGTACGACGGCGAGTTCGCGTCCGTCCGGGCGAGCTGGGCGTATCCCAAGCCGGTGACGCCCCCGCGGCAGCGGGTCGGCGCGCGGGCGCTCGTCGGGCCCCGGACGCTGATCGGCGGGTCCGCCGGGCCGGCGCTGTTCGCGGCCGTCGCGGAGTACGCGGACGGCTGGCTGCCGATCGGCGGCGGCGGGCTGCGCGAGGCGCTGCCCCGGCTGCGGCAGGCCTGGGCGGACGCGGGCCGGCCGGGCGAGCCGGCCGTCGTGCCGTACGCCGTCCACCCGTCGGCGGGCAAGCTGGCGCACCTCGCCGAGCTGGGCATCGAGGAGGTCGTGGTCGGGCTGCCGGCGGCGGGGGAGGGGGAGGTGCTGCGGGCGCTGGACGCGCATGCGGAGTTTCTGTAAACGCCGGATGGGCTGAAGGGCGCACTATCCAGCCCGTCCGGCGTTTGAGGACGAGCGGCGAAGCCGCGACAAGCGGGGTCTGGGGCGGCAGCCCCAGGAAACGGCGAAAGGGCGGGACCGGGGCACCCCCCCGCCTGACGAACCGTGAGCATCGGCACAAAAACCCTGGCGGGATGCCCCCTGGCATCCCCCCTTTGCCCTCGTATGCTCGGGGGATGACTTCGAGCGCACAACGGCCCGTCTCGCCACCGCCGACCGCGAACGCGATGCGACGCGCGCTCAAACGGGCCCGGGACGGCGTCGCGCTGGACGTCACCGAGGCGGCCGTGCTGCTCCAGGCGCGCGGGGAGGATCTGGAGGACCTCTGCGCCTCGGCCGCCCGCGTCCGGGACGCGGGGCTGGAGGCCGCGGGCCGGCCCGGGGTCATCACTTACTCCAAGAGCGTCTTCATCCCCCTCACCCGCCTCTGCCGCGACCGCTGCCACTACTGCACCTTCGCCACCGTCCCCGGCAAGCTGCGCCGGGCGGGCGAGGGGATGTTCATGTCCCCGGACGAGGTGCTGGCCGTCGCCCGCCGGGGCGCGGCGATGGGCTGCAAGGAAGCCCTGATCACCCTCGGCGACAAGCCGGAGGACCGCTGGCCCGAGGCCCGCGAGTGGCTGGACGCGCACGGCTACGACGACACCCTCGCCTACGTCCGGGCGATCTCCATCCGGATCCTGGAGGAGACCGGGCTGCTGCCCCACCTGAACCCGGGCGTCATGTCGTGGACGGACTTCCAGCGGCTCAAGCCCGTCTCCCCGTCCATGGGCCTGATGCTGGAGACCACCGCCACCCGGCTGTGGAGCGAGCCCGGCGGCCCGCACCACGGCTCGCCCGACAAGGAGCCCGCCGTCCGGCTGCGGCACCTGGAGGACGCGGGCCGCAGCTCGGTGCCGCTCACCAGCGGGCTGCTGCTGGGGATCGGGGAGACGGTGGAGGAGCGCGCCGAGTCGCTGTTCGCGCTGCGCCGCGTCTCCCGCGCGTACCACGGCATCCAGGAGCTCATCCTGCAGAACTTCCGCGCCAAGCCGGACACGGCGATGCGCGGCATGCCCGACGCGGAGCTCGACGACCTGGTCGCCACGGTCGCCGTCGCCCGGCACATCATGGGCCCGTCCGCCTGCCTCCAGGCGCCGCCGAACCTGGTGGACGAGGAGTTCGGCCGGCTCATCCGGGCGGGCGTCGACGACTGGGGCGGCGTCTCGCCGCTCACCCCGGACCACGTCAACCCCGAGCGGCCCTGGCCGCAGATCGACGAGCTCGCGGCACGGTCCGCCGCCGAGGGGTTCGAGCTGAGGGAACGTCTCGCCGTCTACCCGGAGTTCATCCAGCGCGGCGAACCCTGGCTGGACCCGCGCGTCCTCCCGCACGTCCGGGCACTCGCCGACCCGGAGACCGGGCTGGCGCGCGAGGACGCCGTCGTCGAGGGCCGCCCCTGGCAGGAACCGGAGGAGGTGTTCGTCCCCAGCGGCCGCACCGACCTGCACCGCACCATCGACAGCGAGGGCCGCACCGGCGACCGGCGCGCCGACTTCGACGAGGTCTACGGCGACTGGGAGGCGCTCCGGGAGGCCGCCGCCCCCGGCATGGCCCCCGAGCGGCTGGACGGGGACGTACGGACGGCGCTCAAGCAGGCCGCCGACGACCCGACGCGGCTGACCGACGCCGAGGCGCTGGCCCTCCTGCACGCCGACGGGCCGGCGCTGGACGCCCTCTGCGGCATCGCCGACGACCTGCGGCGGGCCACGGTCGGCGACGACGTCACGTACATCGTCACCCGCAACATCAACTTCACCAACGTCTGCTACACCGGCTGCCGGTTCTGCGCCTTCGCCCAGCGCCGCACCGACGCCGACGCCTACACCCTCTCCCTCGACCAGGTCGCCGACCGGGCCCAGCAGGCGTGGGAGGTCGGCGCCGTCGAGGTGTGCATGCAGGGCGGCATCCACCCCGACCTGCCCGGTACCGCCTACTTCGACATCGCGCGGGCGGTGAAGCAGCGGGTCCCGGGGATGCACGTGCACGCCTTCTCGCCGATGGAGGTCGTCAACGGCGCGTCCAGGACCGGTCTTTCGATCCGCGACTGGCTCGCGGCCGCCAAGGAGGCCGGCCTCGACAGCATCCCCGGCACGGCCGCCGAGATCCTCGACGACGAGGTCCGCTGGGTGCTCACCAAGGGCAAGCTGCCGACGAAGGACTGGGTGGAGGTCGTCACCACCGCGCACTCCCTGGGCATCCGCAGCTCGTCCACGATGATGTACGGGCACGTGGACCAGCCCCGGCACTGGCTCGGCCACTTCCGGAAGCTGGTGGAGATCCAGCAGGAGACCGGCGGCTTCACGGAGTTCGTGACGCTCCCCTTCATCCACACCAACGCTCCCGTCTACCTCGCCGGCATCGCGCGGCCGGGGCCGACCATGCGCGACAACCGGGCCGTGACCGCGATGGCCCGGGTCCTGCTCCACCCGCACATCACCAACATCCAGACCAGCTGGGTGAAGCTGGGCGCCGAGGGCGCGGCCGAGATGCTGCGCTCCGGCGCCAACGACCTGGGCGGCACGCTGATGGAGGAGACCATCTCCCGGATGGCGGGCTCCTCCTACGGCTCCTACCGCTCGGTGCGCGACCTCGTCGCCATCGCCGAGGCCGCGGGCCGGCCCGCCCGGCCCCGGACGACGCTGTACGGCGAGATGCCGGAGGAGCGGCGGCGGGCGGCCGAGGCGTCCGACGGGCACCTTCCGGAGCTGCTGCCGGTGCTGGGGAACGACTAGGGCTCCCGCGCGGGTAGGCCCCCGGCTCCCCGGGGCGCGGCGCGGTCAGTCGACGTACGACTCGAGCGTGCCGCGCCGCCGCACGTCGAGCGTCGCGCAGTGGAACGAGCCGCCGAACGGCGCGTAGTGCAGCAGGTCGCACGGGATCGGCTCGAACCCCCACCGCTCCAGGGCGCGCAGCATGCCCGTGTGGTGCCGCTCCGCGATGACCCGGTGGCCGTCGATGACGAGCACGTTCAGGCTGAGCCACTTGCCGCACATCGAGGTGAGCCTGAGCAGCCGGTCGTCGATCGGGTCGGGCTCCGGGGCGACCAGGACGTCCCATGAGCGCAGGACGTCCGGCAGCCGGTCGACGTCGACGTACTCGGGGTTGACCAGGACCTTGCCGGGGGCGAGCGGGAGAAAGGTGGTGTCGATGTGCATGGGGGTGCGGCAGCGGCTCTCGATCTCGTGGATCCGGTAGCCCGGCCCGAGGTGGCGGCGGAGCCACTCGACGCCCATGCGGTTGGTGACGTTGCCGCGGGTGACGAACAGGTCGCGCCCGGCCCGTACGAAGTCGGCCGCGTCGAAGACCGGCTCGAACTCCGTGAGGATGGTGCGCGGGGGCTCGCCCGGCCCCGGAGGGCGGAAGTCCGCCTCGTACAGCTCCTCGGTGAGCTGCGGCTTGGGGGCCGCCGTCCAGCGCGCGCCGCGCCGGAAGTAGTCCTTGAGGAGCGTGCGGTAGGAGTGGGTCTCGAAGTAGCGGCACGGCCACGCCATCGGCGTCTCGATGATCTCGTCGCCGATCACCAGCAGGCAGTCGCGGGGACAGGTGTTGCAGAAGCCGCGTGACGACCAGTCGGGGGTGGCGAACCGCCGCTTGTGGTCGACCGCGTCCGGACGCCTGACCGTGACGCCGAGCGCGCCCAGCAGGGTGACGAACCGGTCGAGCTCGTGCCGCGCCCGTTCGACCAGGACGCGCGGGTACCGGCGACCGGCGGCGAGGCCCTGCGCACGGGCCGCCCAGGACGGGAGGTTGCAGCCGACGACCGGATGCGCGGAGGGGATGACCGCGCCGTCGAGGCGCCCGACGATGACCTCCTCCAGCGGATCCCACTCGTTGTGCGAGTTGACGGGCGGGCCGGCCGGTTCGGGGACGGCCGGGGGCGCACCCGGAGTGGGCTTCTCGCCGCCCGTGCCGGGGCCGTTCGGCGTGACACCGACGACGGTGTCGTCAGGAATGCCGGATGTCCGTTTTTCCTCCATGCTCAACCGCTTTCTCCCCGCCAGCCGGTGACTCACTGTATCCGGCTGGGCGGCGAGCGTCGCGGAGACGGGATGAGTGATCCGTGCGGACGGGGGTGAGGCTCCGCCCGCGCGCCGGAGCGGGAGCGCGCGTCGCGCCGTGCGAGAGCACCGGGCGGAGCGCGGGCGGGTGTTGCGGATCTGTCGCACGGGCTCGATCGGACGGCGACAGTCACCCGCATAAGGTGTCCCGCATGTCTTCGCCCCAGAACCCCCCACAGCCCCGGCAGCCCCACCACAACGGGCAGCAGCCCGCGCAGCCGGGTCCGCCGCCGCCTCCGGGCGGTCAGCCGCACTCCCCACAGGCCCCCCAGGGCAACGGGTTCGGTCCGCCGCCGACCTGGGGGCCCGAGGGAACGGGCCATGCCCAGCCGACCATGATCGGCCAGCAGCCCGCCGTACCGTCGCCGCCCCCGCCGCCGGGGCCCGTGGGCGCGGGCGCGCCGGTGCCGCCGCCCGGTCCCGTGCCGGGCGCCGGGGCCGCGCAGCAGGGGCGGGGGCCCGTACCGCCGCCCGGCCCCGTGCCCGGCGGCGCCCCCGGACCGTACGGCGCGGGCCCGTACGGCGGCGGTCCGGGCATGGCGCCGGCGCCCACGCCGCCCCCGGGGCGGAAGAACAAGAAGGTGCTCGCCATCGTCGGTGGTGTCGTCGCCCTGGCGGTCATCGGCGGCGGTATCGCGTTCGCGCTGCAGAGCGGTGCCGACGACGACAAGAAGGAGGACGCCAAGGGGGCGTCCACCGCGCCCAAGGACCCCTCCGGCCCGCAGGCCTCGGCCTCCGCGTCCGCCCCGGGCGGCGCCGACAAGCCGGCGGACGGCGGCTACCAGGCGCCCGCGGGCTGGCAGACGCAGGACTACGAGCGGCACGGCTTCGCCTACGACGTCCCCGGCAAGGAGGAGAAGTGGAAGGTCCTGCCCGGTGACACGATGATCTCGTACACCGACAAGGGCAAGCCGGTCGTCGCGATGTCCGGCACCGCCAACTTCCGCGAGGGCGGCTGCTCGTCGAACCCCAACCCCGACACCTTCGGCGAGGCCGGCAAGGGCCAGCTCGCCACCGTCGGCACCACCGGCGGCGGCAAGGACGGCGACCTCCAGACCAACGCCCGCAACTGGGCCGGGAACTGGGGCGTCATGGCCTACGGCGGCATCGGCGCGAACAAGCCGAAGATCGAGGTCGGGCAGGCGACGCCGTGGAAGCACAACGGCATCGAGGGCTACACCGCGACCGCCAAGGTCAAGGTCACCCACCGGCCGAGCGCCTGTGTGCCGCCCACCGCGATCGTGAAGAGCATCGCGCGGAAGCTGCCGGACGGCACGTTCCACGGCTGGGTGATCTACGCGGACCAGGGCGTCCCGGACGCGCTGTCCGAGGAGCAGATCGACAAGATCATGAAGACGGTCCGTCCGGCCGCGGCACACTGACGCCGCGGTACGCGGACCCCTTTCCCCCGTCAGCGGATCCGCTTTCCGCGGCGGCGGCCGGCCGGAGTGCCGGTCCCGCCGCCGCCGGAACGCCGACCGAACGCAGCCGACACCGGGAGGCCGGAACATGACGACGACCGCGGGCACCACGCTGTGGGGCCGGGCCGAACAGCGGGACTTCCGGTCCCGGGTACGGGGCTGCCTGCTGGGCGGCGCCATCGGCGACGCGCTGGGCGCGGGCATCGAGTTCTCCTCGCTGGAGGAGATCCGTGCCGCCCACGGCCCGGACGGCGTCCGGGACTACGTCCCCGCCTACGGACGCCGGGGGGCCGTCACCGACGACACCCAGATGACGCTGTTCACGGTGGAAGGGCTGATACGGGCGCACGTCCGCCGGGACGCCGGCGCCTGGAACCCCGCGGCCGACGTCCACCGCGCGTACCTGCGGTGGGCCGCCACCCAGCGGGAGTGGGGGCCGGACGAGCGGGAGCCGGACGCCGGGTGGCTCGTCCGCCAGGAGTGGCTGTACGCCCGGCGGGCCCCCGGCGCCGCCTGCCTGAGCGGGCTCGCCGACGACCGGATGGGCACCCTGGAGGCGCCGAAGAACCCCGGCTCCAAGGGGTGCGGCACGGTGATGCGGTCCGCGCCCTTCGGCCTGCTCGTCGACCGGGACCCCGCCCTCGTCTTCCGGCTGGCCGCCGAGTGCGCCGCGCAGACGCACGGGCACCCGACGGGGATACTCGCCGCCGCGGCCTTCGCCGCCATCGTGCATGGCGTCGCCCGCGGCGGGACCCTGGAGGCCGCGGTGCGCGGGGCCCTGGCCCTGCTGGCCGAACGGCCGGGGCACGAGGAGACGACCGACGCCCTGACCCGGGCCCTGGACGCGGTGCGGCAGGGCCCGCCGACGGCGGAGCGCCTGGAGACGCTGGGCCAGGGGTGGGTGGCGGAGGAGGCCCTGGCGATGGGCGTCTACTGCGCGCTCGTCGCCGAGGACGTGCGCCACGGGCTGCTGCTCGCCGTCAACCACGGTGGGGACTCCGACTCCACCGGGTCGGTCTGCGGCAACCTGCTCGGCGCCCTGCACGGGGAGACGGAGCTCCCGGCGGCCTGGCTCGCCGAGCTGGAGGGGCGGGGCACGATCCTCGAACTCGCCGACGACTTCGCCATGGAACTCACCCAGGGCGCCGCACCGCACGGCCCGGCCGGTTCCTCCGCCGCCTGGCTGGCGCGGTACCCGCGGGCCTGAGGCGGGGAGTCGGGCGGGCGTACCGTCCGGGGAGCCGGCCGAGGGAGACGACCGAGGGAGCCGGCCGGAGGCGCCGCCCGGGGTCCGCACCCGTCGGTCCGTACCCCGTGGGCCGGTGCCCGGCGGCGACGTGTCACCCGAGGGTCTCGGAGGGGTGTGGCCCCCGGGTGCCGCCGCCGGATCTCCCACCACGGCCCTGCCCTGCCGTCCGCGTAGGGCTCGGCTATGACGCGCGTCGGTACGGACCGGTGCGTCGCGTCACTCGCCGTCCACGACGGTCGCCGTGAACGCGCTCCACGCCTCGGGGGTGAAGCCGAGCACCGGGCTCTTCGGGTCCTTGGAGTCGCGGACCGCGATGGCGCGGGGAAGGGGGGAGGCGACCTCCACGCAGTCGCCGTGCGCCAGCGAGTAGGAGGACTTCCGCCAGGTGGACTTGCCCTGCTGAATGGCCATGGTGTTGCTCCGTTGCCTGTGAGTACTGCCTGTGGTCAGAAACGCCGGTTTCCCGAGGTGGAACCGACGGTACGCGCCAACATCAGATGCTGAGCTGGCTGTTCACCCGACCGGATGGCATATTCCAGGCACCTCTTCCCCGGAGGCTGCGACAGGTGTACCGTTCCGCCTCCCGCGTGGCGAGGGGGACTTGCGGCGGTCATGCGCGGGCGTCGTCGGCGGCCCGGTACTCCTCGGCGACGCGGAGCATGAACTGCCGTGAGT
The DNA here is from genome assembly GCF_051386555.1 of Streptomyces sp. URMC 126. Taxonomy (NCBI): domain Bacteria; kingdom Bacillati; phylum Actinomycetota; class Actinomycetes; order Kitasatosporales; family Streptomycetaceae; genus Streptomyces; species Streptomyces sp. URMC 126. The sequence continues at coordinate 8,450 of NZ_JBPQTX010000087.1, read as the reverse complement.
GCTCGGCGTTCAGCGCCTGCATCCGCAAATGCTCGTACATCACGCTGTACGCCTGGACGTCGTTCGGCTTCTCCAGGTAGAGGTCGCTGGTGATCCCCTCCAGGTACACCGTGCTCGCGTCCTGCGGGTCGTGGAACTCCAGGATGCAGAACTTCCCGTACATGCCGGGGTGCGCGCCCACGTCGTACGGCAGCACCTGCACGGTGATGTGCGGCTGGAGGCTGAACTCCACCAGGTGCTCCAGCTGTTCGCACATCACGGCCCGGCTGCCGACCACCCGGCGCAGCGCCGCCTCGTCGATGACCGCCCAGAGGCGCAGCGGGTTGTCCGGGTCGCTGATGCGCTCCTGCCGCCGCATCCGCACCTGCACCCGGCGCTCGACCTCCGCCGTGGTGGCCTCCGGCCAGGAACCCTCGGTGACGGCACTGGCGTAACCGGGCGTCTGGAGCAGGCCGGGCACGAGGGACGCCTCGTAGATGCGCAGCGAGGCCGCGTCCGTCTCCAGGCCGATGTAGACGCTGTAGGGGATGTCGCCGAACGCGTGCCACCAGCCTTGCTGCCGCGACTCCTTGGCCATCTGCATCAGCGAATCGACGATGCGGTGGTCCTCGACCCCGTACACCCCGCAGAGATCGCGGACGTCGCGCTGGCTGATGCTGCGGCGGCCGTTCTCCAGCCTGCTGATCTTCGACTGCGACACCAGCAGCCGTTCGGCGACCTCCTCCGCCGTCATCCCCTTGAGCTCGCGGAGCTTGCGCAGCTCCTGCCCCAAGCGGCGCCGCCTTACGGTGGGATTGACACTGGACGCCACGGGACGCACCTCCGGCTCCGTCATGCTGCTGTCTCCTGCTCCCGCAGCCTGCCACCACCGGCCGGGGCGGCGCTGGAAAACGCGGACACAGGATCCGCTCGCGGTGACCGTGGTCACGACGGCGACATCCCCGCCGGACGCGCCCGGCGGTGCGCCCACTGTGCTTCGGGGTGCGCCGGGGTGCTCGATCGCGCCGTAGGCCGCGATTCCGTTTCGGCGTTCCCCGTGGGGGCCGGGGAGTTGCCGCCCCGCGATCCGCCGTGGCACGGACGCTCCGGTTCCGCGGCCGGGGGGCGGTGGTGCGTGCCGGTGCCGACCGGCGGAACGGTTCACCGCCCGTCGGACGCCGCGCGACGGCCGGGTCAGCGCTCCGTCGCGGCCGTCACCTCACCGGGACCGCCGCGCCCGTGGCCGGAGTTGACCGCTCCGCGGACGCGCCGGTGCCGCGCCGCCCGTTGGTGCCGCGGCGCGGCGGTACGACGTCGCGTGGACGCCGCCGACGGATCCCGCCGACGGCGTCCGGTGAGGCGGCGCCGGCGGGTGGTGCGGAGTGCGCCGGTTCGTGGTGCGTGGAGCGTGGTGCGTGGCGAGGGTGACGCGTACGGCGGGTGGTGACGGCGGTGGACGTCAACGCCGGACGCCGGCCGGGGCCACGGTGTCCGTCGGGCCGGTCGTGACCGCCGAGCCGGGTGCGACCGTCGACCCGGCCAGTGTCCGTCGGGCCGGCCGTGACCGCCGAGCCGACGGTGGCCGAACCCGGCGGTCACCGCCGCCCGATGTCCGGCACCCGACCCGACGCTTACCGCCGAACCCGCCGTGCGCCACGGAACCCGGGGTTCACCACCGCGCCCGGCGTTCACCGTGCCGGGTGTCACCGGAGTACGGCGTGTCGCCCGTCCGGTGCTCCTGCCGAGCGTTACGAGGCCACCGCGCGTGCCATGACCCCGCCGCGGTGCCCCGCTTGCTGAGGAACGGTTTCAGCAGGTGCGACGCCGCTGCGGACGGCTGCCGTCCGCCGGCCCGAGCCGCCGTTCCCACCGCCACCACCGCCACCGGCGACGGCCGCGGCCCGGCGCGGCTGCGCCGCGACGCCGTTCTGCACGTCCATCACGGCGTGCGCCACCAGCCCGCCCATCGGGTCGTGCCGGATGAGGTCCCGGAGCCTGGAGCGCGACGAGCGGCCCTCGTTGCCCGGATAGAGGTGCTTGCCCAGGCCGACCGCGTGGGCCAGGGCGGCGAGCGCCGCGGTCCGCGGGTCCGGCGGCACGCCGGTGCGGATCGCGCTGTCCAGCCGGGCCCTGATCTCCCGGCTGATGGCCGTGTCCGTCGCCTGGTACCGGGTGGTCGGCAGCACCCCGCACATCTGGCCGGCGACGGCGTGCACCATGCCGCACCGCTCCAGATGGGTGAGGTACGTCTGACGCAGCCCCAGCCGGGGCCCGCCGATCCAGTGGACCGCGCGGACCGGACTGCCGCGGCGGCGCAGCAGTTCGAGCGCGGTGTCCAGGGTCGGATCTCCTGTCGGCCGTGGCATCACCACGGCGATACGATCCCCGTCTGGGGCTATCCGTCCGGCCAGAGCCAGCTCCACTAGCTGGGCTCCGGCGAGACCGAGGTCGAGCGACTGCGGCTGCGCCGTGGTCCCGGTGGCCGGGTCCAAGGCGAGCAGCAGAAGCTCCTCCGGAATTGTTCTGCGGCTCCTGCCCATCCATGCCTCCCCGCGTGGATGAGTGACAGGGTGACCCCTCTCACATTGGTCTGTCGAGAGTGCGTGGTGACTTCGGGCGGGAACCGGTAGGTATGTCGTCTCGTCTTGCACATGGGTGAAGCCGGGGAAGCCGCCTGTCGGGTGGTCGCGCGGTGGCACGCCGAGGGCAAAGCACACTGGTAGACGTTGAGAATGTCGGGAACGGCGGAGCGCGGTGCGCTCCGCCCCGGCGTACGGCGTGGAATCGAGGAGGCATCGGTGGCGGGCGAGTCCCCCGACAAGTCTGAGCAGGGGAAGCCGTCGGGGGAGGCGGCCGGCGGTGAGCGCGACCCGAGGCTCGGGGCGCGCAGGGAGTCCGGGACGGCCGTGACCGTGGCCGGTGGCACCGGTGCCCGCGCGGAGCGGAACGAACACGACGACACCGCGGACGGCGACGAGCGCGGCGACGGCGGCGACGCGCGTGCCGCCACGCCGTCCGGCGCTTCGTCGGCTTCGAGCGCTTCTTCGGCCTCGGGTGCCTCCTCGGCGGACTCCGAGGCGGACGCGGAAAGCGATGCGACTGCAAAGCCCGGCGCCGGGGGAGCGGGGCGGGTGCCGCAGGGTGACGCCCGGTTGAAGGCGGCCGTGGCGGCCTGGATGGCCGACGCGGACGACGAGGGCTCCAAGGAGAGCTCCGCGAACGGTTCCGAGAACGGCTTCGAGAACGGTTCCAAGGACGGCTCCAAGGACGGCTCCAAGGACGTTTCCCCGGGCGCCGGGGGTGGCCGTGACGGAAAGCCTTCCTCCTCCGGAACGGCGTCCTCCGACGCGTCCTCCACCGACCAGCCGACGCAGCTGATCAAGGCCCCGACCCCGGCGCCGGCCGACGCCGCCGCGCGTGACGCCGCCGCGCGTCCGAAGAACGGCGCCGGGCGCGACGGCGCGGACGCCCGGCCCGTGGACCGGCCGACCGCCGCCTTCGGCGTCGTCCGCCCGGAGCGAGCGGCGTCCGCCGGGACCGCCGGGACCGCCGGGACGAAGGGCGACGGCGCCTCGAAGGAAGCCCGCGACCGCGCCGGCGACCGCGCCGGCGACCGCGACGGACGCGAGCCCTCCGGTTCCACGCCCGCCGACCAGCCGACCGCGCTGCTCAAGGCCCCCGCCGTCCCGCCCGCCGCCGACCCGGCCCGGAACAGCCGGTTCGTCCCGCTGAAGTCGGACGACGACGCGCCGGCGCTCGGCAAGAAGGCCGCCTCGGGCGCCGCCGCGGCGGCGGCCGGCTCGTCCGCCGCGTCCGCGCGTGCCGCGACGCAGGACCGTCCCGCCGTGCCGGTGAAGGTCACCCCGCCCGCACCCGCCGCCCGCCCGGCGTCCGCCCCGGCGGGCCCCGGCGGCCCCGAGCGCACGGCTCAGACGCCCCTTCCGGTCGGCCCGGACGGCGAGAAGCAGGCACCGCTGGACCTCCTGGCCCAGCTGACCAACACCCCGCCCCCGCCGGAGACGCCGGTGCGGACGGTCATGCGCCGGGTGAAGATCTGGACGCCCATAGTGGTGCTCCTGCTGATCGTCTTCTGTGTCGTGCAGGCCTTCCGTCCGCTGCCGGACGCGTCGCTGGTGCGGGGCAAGCAGGCCGCCTACACCTTCGGCGGCGAGAAGTTCGACATGAAGTGGCCCACGGAGGGCCAGTCCGCCGCCAAGGTGCTCGGTGTCGGCGACCTCGGTACCTACGGGCCGCAGAAGCCGGTGCCGACGGCGAGCATGGCCAAGGTCATGACGGCGTACATCGTGCTCCGTGACCACCCGCTGAAGATGCGCAAGAGCCAGGGCCAGGACATTCCCGAGCAGGGCCCGGCCGTCACCATCGACCCGCGGGCGGAGAAGGAGGGCGAGGCCAAGGACGAGTCGGCGATCCGCGGCCTGCGGGCCGGGCAGCGGTTCTCGGAGTACGACATGCTCCAGATGCTGCTGATTCCGTCCGGGAACAACATCGCCCGCCTGCTCGCGCGGTGGGACGCCGGCTCGGAGGAGGCGTTCCTCAAGAAGATGAACGACACCGCCAAGCAGCTCGGCATGAAGAACACGAACTACACGGACCCCAGTGGTCTCAACAAGACCACCGTGAGCACCGCCGTCGACCAGGTGCTGCTCGCCGAGCAGGTCATCCGGAACCCCATCATCCGGTCCATCACCACCAAGCCCAACACCCCGATCAAGGGCCTCGACAAGGGCATCAACAGCAACATCGACGACCTGTTGATCAAGCACACCGGTGTGCTGGGCATCAAGACGGGCTCGTCCTCGCCGGCCGGCGGCACCCTGATGTGGGCGGCCCGCAAGCGGCTGAACGGCGAGGAGGTGCTGATCGTCGGCGCCACCATGGACCAGCACTTCAAGGGCGGTCCGGACGTCAACGCCGAGATGAGCCTCAAGATGGTCAAGCGCGTCAGCTACGAGCAGCTGACCGCCGTCCAGAACGCCCTCCAGCAGGCGGTCGTGGTCAAGAAGGGGCAGGTCGTCGGGTACGTCGACGACCAGCTCGGCGGGAAGACGCCGGTCGTCGCCACCAAGGACGTCAAGGGCTACGGCTGGGGCGGCCTCCGGGCGAAGTTCTCCCTGGACAAGAAGAAGGGCGCGGCCCTGCCGCACTCGGCCAAGGCGGGCACCGTCGTCGGCGACCTCGTCGTCGGCAGCGGGCCCGACGCGGTGCGGGTCCCGGTGGCGCTGCAGAAGGCGCTGAGCGAGCCGTCCTTCGGCTCGAAGCTGATCCGCCTCGGCTGAGCGGGGCCGCTCCGGCCGGAGCACCGGCTCCCGGCCCGTACGCGCGTACGGGCCGGGAGCCGTTTCGCTGCCGGAGGCCGGGCGGCGTGCGGGCCGGGAGGCCCTGAGCGCCGGGAGTCCCGCGCGTCAGGAGGCCCGGCCTGGGCCGCGAACCCCGAGCCAGCTCCAGGGCCCTCTCCCGGGGCCTCCTCAGGGGCCGGGGCGCCTGGTGACGGCACGGGCCGCGGATGCCGCCCGTGCTAGCGTCGCGCGGGGCCCGCGCAGGTAGCGGGCCCGTCGCGTGCCGGACCGGACTGCGTAGCCGGGGGACCCGGGAAACCAGGGGCGGTCGGAGCATGCGGGAAGATGGGGGAAGACCTCGGGGAGACGGGGAGAGCCGCAGTGAGCACCGTGGGCCCGGCGCGGGCCGGGAGAACCGAAGAGCAGCACAGGACAGGCGCCGCACCGGCAGGGACGGGCGCCGCTTCGGCGCGCCCAGGGGCGTGGCCGCGGGCCCGCGCGGCGCTCACCGGTACCGTGCCCGTCACCCTGTTCGTGGCCGCGGTGCTGCACGTGGTGTGGCGGTTCGTGTTCGCCAACAGCGGTGGTGATCTCGCGGCGCAGGACGCCTGGGCCGAGTTCGCGCTCCAGCACCCGACCTCCGCGTACAACCTCGCCTGGTACGGCGGCATGCACCCCGTCTCGTACAGCGTGATCTCGCCGTACCTGATGGCGCAGCTCGGCGTGCGGCCCACGATGATGATCGCGGGCACCCTCGCGTCCGGGCTGATCGCACTGCTGCTGGTGCGCAGCAAGGCCGTCCGGCAGCCGTTGTGGCCGTCGCTGTACGGCGCCTTCGCGCTGGTCTGCAACGCGATCTCCGGGCGGGTGACGTTCGCCCTGGGCTCCATGTTCGGCCTGGCGGCGGTGGCGGTGATATTCGCCTGGCCGACGCGCTGGCGCGCCGAGCGCCGGTACCGCTGGCCGCGGGCGCTGCTCGCCGCCCTGATGGCGGGCCTGGCGACGGCGTCCAGCCCGGTGGCCGGCCTCTTCGTCGGCATAGTGGCCGCCGCGCTGTGGCTGGGCAAACGCCGTGCCGCCTCCTACTCGCTGGGGCTGGCGCCGGTCGTGGTGGTGGGCCTGTCGGCGTGGCTCTTCCCGTTCTCCGGGCAGCAGCCGATGGACGTCCCCTCGACGGTGCTGCCCCTGCTCTCGGGCGTTTTCGCGCTGCTCTTCGCCCCGCGCTCCTGGCGGACGGTCCGGATGACGGCCGGGCTGTACGTGCTCGGCGTGATACTGGTGTGGCTGATCCCCTCCCAGATCGGCACCAACATCGCCCGGCTCGGCATGATCTTCGGTGGTGTGGTGCTGCTCGCCGCCCTGCAGGAGGCCGAGGTGCCGTCGCGGGCGCAGTGGTTCCGCACCGGCCGGATGTGGATCGCGTCCCTCCTCGCGCTGGTCACGGTGACCGTCTGGCAGGTGGTGAACTCCACCGCCGACATCATCAACACCACCCCCGCCGCTTCCTGGGCCCGTGAGATGGCCCCCCTCGTGGACCGGCTGCAGAAGGTCGACGCCGACCGCGGCCGGGTCGAGGTGGTCCCCGCCCGCAGCCACCGCGAGGCGTCCGCCCTCGCTCCGTACGTCAATCTGGCCCGCGGCTGGAACCGGCAGGCCGACATGAAGCGGAACCCGGTCTTCTACAAGGAGGGCCTGCTCAACCCGCAGAGCTACCGCACCTGGCTCGACCGCTGGGCCGTGCACTACGTGGTCCTGCCGATCGGCGAGCCGGACCACGCCGCCGTCAAGGAGGCCGAGCTCGTCGGCAAGGGCCAGCCCTACCTCGACGAGGTGTGGTCGGACTCGAACTGGCGGCTCTTCGCCGTCAAGAACCCGACGCCGCTCGCCGCGCCCCCCGCGGAGGTGCTGCGCGCGGACGCCGACGAGCTCTCCCTCACCGTGCCGTCCGCCGGTCCCGTCCTCATCCGGATCCCCTACACGCCCTGGCTGGGGCTGGTGGACGAGTCCGGCAAGCCCGTCGAGCCGCCGAAAGCCGGGCCCGACGGAGGGCCGGCGGTGAACGAGCGGGGCTGTCTCACGAAGAAGGTCGAGCAGCCGCCGGGCGAGGACGACCCCGAGGACGACTGGACGGTGCTGCACGCGCCGCACCCCGGGACGTACCGCATCGGCGCGCCGTACAAGCTGCCGCGCGGCACCGGCTGCCCGGACGACATGGCGCCCTAGCGGCCGCTCGGCGACGGCTACGGCTCCGGGGCTTCCTCCCGGGGCCAACACCGGCCTCCGCCCCCGTACCGCCGGCGCCTGCGCGAATCACGGGCGTCCGGGCGTACCGCCGACACCGCCCGTACCACCGGCCGCCGCCCGGGAGTGCGGGCCGCGCCGGTGGCGTGCCCCGTCCGGCGGACGTCCGTCACCCGTCCGTCGGCACGGGCCCCCGCCCGACGGAGATCACCCGTTCGTCGTCGCGCGGCGTGCGGCACCGGCCACGGACCGTTTCGCTCGGAAGTGCGCGGAACCTCCCACCTGCTGCGGCACATCGGTGTGCCGCGTCCGCGCACGGAGGAACGAGCATGCGTACTGCACGAGTGCTGGCCGGAGCCGTCCTGACCATAGCCGTCGCCGGGCTGCCCTGCGTTCCCGCCTTCGCCGGGGACTTCGACAAGCTGGAGATCGAGCCGGGCACCGCGTCGCCGGGCGCGACGGTCACGGTGAGCACGCTCGCCTGCGGCAAGCACGGAGTCGGCTCCGGTGACGCGAGCGCCGTCGGCGGTCCCTCGGCGTTCGAGCTCAAGCCGGGCACCCACAAGGAGCTGGTGGTCGGCCAGTTCACCGTGCCGGAGGCGGCCAAGGCCGGCACTTACGGCATCGGTGTGAAGTGCAAGAACGGCAAGGAAGCCACCGGCGACCTGGTCGTCACCACCGGCTCGCCGACCTCCGGCCCCACCAAGCCCGGCAAGCCGGCGACCCCGCCGAAGGGCGGCATGCAGACCGGCGCCGGCGGCACCAGCGAGGGCTCGGGCACGGCCGAGATCATCGCGGGCGCGGCCGTGCTGGGCGCCGCCGCGGTGGGCGGCACCTGGTTCCTGCGCCGCCGCGCGGGCACCGACCGGGCCTGAGCGCCCGTTCCGCCCGCCGGCCCCCGGTACCGGCCCCGGCCCCGACGTGGGCCGGTAC
>NZ_JBPQTX010000086.1:0-23524 GCF_051386555.1 Streptomyces sp. URMC 126 | reverse complement strand
GCCCGCGGGTTCGGGGAGGGGCGGGGTGGGGGAAGAGCCCGCCCTCGACAGCAGCCGCTTCACGCTGCACCTCGACAACTTCGAAGGCCCCTTCGACCTCCTCCTCCAGCTCATCGCCAAGCACAAGCTCGACGTCACCGAAGTGGCCCTCTCCCAGGTCACCGACGAGTTCATGGCGCACCTCCGCGCCATGGGGCCCGACTTCGACCTCGACCAGACGACCGAGTTCCTGGTCGTCGCGTCCACCCTGCTGGACCTGAAGGCGGCCCGGCTGCTGCCCGCCGCCGAGGTGGAGGACGAGGCGGACCTCGCCCTCCTGGAAGCCCGTGACCTGCTGTTCGCCCGGCTGCTGCAGTACCGCGCGTACAAGCGGATCGCCGCGATCCTCGGCGAGCGGATGGCCACCGAGGGGCGGCGGCACCCGCGTACCGTCGGCTTGGAGGCGCGGTTCGCGGAGCTGCTGCCGGAGGTCGTGCTGGGGATCGGCGCGGAGCGGTTCGCCGCGCTCGCGGTGAAGGCGATGCAGCCGAAACCGGCGCCGCAGGTGTACGTGGACCACATCCACGCGCCGCTGGTGAGCGTCCGCGAACAGGCGGAGGTGGTGATCGCCAGGCTGCGGGAGACCGGCGAGGCCACCTTCGGGGAGCTGACCGCCGACGCGGCGGACGACCTCACCGTCGTCGCCCGCTTCCTGGCGCTCCTGGAGCTCTACCGGGAGCGGGCGGTCGCCCTCGACCAGGAGGAGGCCCTGGGGACGCTGACCGTCCGCTGGACGGGCGGCACGGGCGAGGACGGGGACGGTACGCCCCTGGTGACCGACGAGTTCGACCGGGAGCCGGGGGCGGGCGAGGACGAGCGGGACGAAGAGCGAGCAGGGAAGGTGGCGGAATGAGCGCCGGCAACAGCACGGAAGGGGACGCGGCCCCCGCCGGGACGGACACCGCGGCGGAGCTGCCCCTCGCGCCCGCCCTGGAAGCCGTCCTCATGGTCGTCGACGAGCCCGTCACCGAGGAGCACCTCGCCCGGATCCTCGAACGCCCCCGCCGCGACATCGCCGCCGCGCTGCGCGCGCTGGCCGACGAGTACACCGCGCAGGGCCGCGGCTTCGAGCTGCGGGAGATCGGCGGCGGGTGGCGGTTCTTCAGCCGGCCCGCCTACGCGGACGCGGTCGAGGCGTTCGTCCTGGACGGCCAGCAGGCCCGGCTGACGCAGGCCGCGTTGGAGACCCTGGCCGTCGTCGCGTACCGTCAGCCGGTCAGCCGTTCGCGGGTCTCCGCGGTACGCGGGGTGAACTGCGACGGCGTCATGCGCACCCTCCTCCAGCGCGGCCTCGTGGAGGAGACGGGGACGGAACCCGAAACAGGTGCGATCCTGTACAGGACGACGAACTATTTCCTGGAGCGGATGGGCCTGCGCGGTCTGGACGAGCTTCCCGAGCTCGCACCGTTCCTCCCGGAGGCGGACGCGGTCGAGGGCGACTCCCAGGAGGGGGTCCCGTCGTTCGATCCGGACGCCCCGGACACCGAAGCGGACGACAAGACGGAACTTTGATGCGAAGCAGCGGCAGGAACAGCGGAAGCGGCAACCGGGACAACCGGGGCGGCGGCGGCCGGAGCGGCGGCGGCCGGAGCGGCGGGTCCCCCCGCCCGTCCTCCGGCGGCGGGCGTGCGGGCGGCGGTCGCTCCGGCGGCGGGCGCTACGACGCCGGCCGCTCCGAGGGCGGGCGCTACGAGCGTCGCGACGACCGGCAGGACGGCCGGCGCGACGACCGGCGGCAGGAGCAGCGCCCGCGCCGCCCGCGCCCGGAGGAGCGCCGTTACGACGTCGGCCCCGAGGGCGAGCGCAGCGGAGGGCGCGGCCCGTCCTCCGGCCGGGGCCCCTCGGCCCGCGGCGGCGCCAAGGGCGGCCCGCGCCGCAGCCCGTCGGCCGGCAGCGACCGGCGCACGGCCCCGGCGCGCCCGCGCGAGCTCGACGCCAAGATCGAGGAGCGCAACCGGGAGCGGCACAACAAGCCGCAGGTCAAGCTGCCGAAGACGTTCGGCGAGCAGGAGGGCGAGCGGCTGCAGAAGGTGCTGGCCCGGGCCGGCATGGGCTCCCGCCGCGCCTGCGAGGAGCTGATCGAGCAGGCCCGCGTCGAGGTCAACGGGCGGATCGTCACCGAGCAGGGGCTGCGCGTCGACCCCGAGAAGGACGAGATCAAGGTGGACGGCCTCACCGTCGCCACCCAGTCGTACCTGTTCTTCGCGCTCAACAAGCCGGCCGGCGTCGTCTCCACCATGGAGGACCCGGACGGCCGCCAGTGCCTCGGCGACTACGTCACCAACCGCGAGACCCGGCTGTTCCACGTCGGCCGCCTCGACACGGAGACCGAGGGCATCATCCTGCTCACCAACCACGGCGAGCTGGCCCACCGCCTCACCCACCCCCGCTACGGCGTCCAGAAGACCTACCTGGCCGCCATCACCGGTCCGCTGCCGCGCGACATCGGCAAGCGGCTGAAGAGCGGCATCGAGCTGGAGGACGGCTGGGCGCGCGCCGACGACTTCCGGGTCATCCAGCAGACCGGCAAGAACTACCTGGTCGAGGTCACCCTGCACGAGGGCCGCAAGCACATCGTGCGCCGGATGCTGGCCGAGGCCGGCTTCCCGGTCGAGAAGCTCGTCCGCACCTCGTTCGGGCCGATCGCGCTGGGCGACCAGAAGTCCGGCTGGCTGCGGCGGCTCACCAACACCGAGGTGGGCATGCTGATGCGCGAGGTCGAGCTCTAGACCCCGCGACCCGGGCCACGGGACGGGACCCGGCACGGCGGCCCCACCGGACCGCCGCGCCGGCCCCCCTGGAATCCTGGGCCGATGTCTGACACCGACCCGGCCGTGCTGTGCGCAGCCGGCCTCCCGACCACCGACCTCTCGCCCGTCCTCGCCGAGCCGGGCCACCCCCTGATCTTCGCCACCGTCTCCGGCGCCCACCTCTACGGCTTCCCGTCCCGCGACTCCGACGTCGACCTGCGCGGCGTCCACCTGCTGCCGGTGGCGGACCTCATCGGGCTGCGCGAGGGCGAGGAGACCGTCACGCGCATGAGCGACCGCGACGGCGTGGAGATGGACCTCGTCACCCACGACCTGCGCAAGTTCGCCAGGCTGCTGCTCCGCCGGAACGGCTATGTACTGGAGCAGATGCTGTCGCCGCTGGTCGTCCGGACGTCCGCCGTCCACGCCGAGCTGACGGCCCTCGCCCCGGCCGTCCTCACCCGTCACCACGCCCACCACTACCGGGGCTTCGCCGGGACGCAGTGGCGGTTCTTCGAGCGGACGGGCGAGCTCAAGCCGCTGCTCTACACGTTCCGAGTGCTGCTCACCGGCATCCACCTGATGCGCGCCGGCGAGGTCGTCGCCCATCTGCCGACCCTCCTGGACCTGGTGCCGGCCGCCCCCGGCTACCTGCCCGACCTCGTCGCGGCGAAGGCGGAGGCCGAGCACGGCCCGACCGGCGATCTGGTGGACGCCGCGCGGCTCGCGGCGGACGTCGAGGCGCTGCACGCCGAGCTGGACGCGGCGCAGGCCGCGTCCCGGCTGCCCGAGGCGGTGGCGCCGGCGGCGTACGAGGCGCTGCACGACCTCGTCGTACAGGCGCGCGGCGGGGCGGGGTAGGACCCGGACGGGCCTGGGCCGGGGAGCGCGGGACGGCCCGTGCCGGCGCCCGACGCTTCCCGTCCGCGGGGGCATCCGCCCGGCCCGGCCAGGTCACGCCGGGCCGGTGCCGCGCCGGCCGCAGCGGCACCCCTCAGCCCGCCGCCGCCCCCGCCACCGAAGCCCGCCGCACCCGCACCAGGAAGTCCTCGACCCGCGCCCGGTCCGGCTCCGCCGGCAGCGGGGTGCGGTCCGCGGCCGCCTCCAGTTCCTCCCGCAGCCGGTCCAGCCGGCGCTCCGCCTCCGGCCAGGGCAGCTCGCCGCGCCGGACGGCCAGCAGCTCCGCGCGGCGGTCGCCGACGCCGATGTCGAGGACGCCGGTGCGCAGCAGGTCGCGGGCGCTCGCCAGGAGCCGCATCAGGTGCATGACCTGCTTCCAGTTCGGGGCGCCCGTCCGCCGGACGGAGGCGTCGGACTTCGCCCGCTGCGCGTCCGCGTAGCCGGTGAACGTCCGGTGCGCCAGCCGGGAGAGGAAGGCCCCGCGCAGGGCGAGCAGCTCGCGGCCCCGCTCGTCGGCGTATTCGACGAGCGGGGAGTGCAGGCATTCGAGGGCGGTGGGGTTGGCCCGCAGGGCCAGCTCGCAGAAGCGTTCAAGCTCCCAGGAGAACTGCTCCTCCGCGGGCCCCTCGATGTGCGCCGGCGGCTTGTCGAAGCCCCAGAACAGCGCGGCGGGCGCCGCGTACACCCCGCGCCGGTCGGTGTCGCTCGCCTCCGTCGCCAGCCCGAACGCGCGCGAGCCCATGACGCAGGAGTAGATCGTGTGGTCGGTCACCAGGGCGTGCATGGTGCGCATTGTGACCGCCGGGGGGACGGCGCGTCACACGGGTTTCGCCGGCGCCCCGGGCCTCACGACCACACCGCCAGGCCCACCGCCCGCCCGTCCTCGTCCCGCTGGATCTCCATCATCCCCTCGACCGCGTCCCGGTTGATCCGCCCGTAGACGTGCGGGAACAGCGTTCCCGGCGCGACGCCGGGCGGCGGGGCCGGGTCGGCCGCCTCCCAGCGGACCAGGACGCCCAGCTTGTGCTCGTCGATCAGCAGCGCCATCAGCGGCCCCTTGACGTCCCGGTAGAACGCGGAGGCCACGGCGAGCGTCGTCTCCTCGTCGGGGGAGCAGTGCACGAAGCCGTCCTCGTCGAGGGAGGCGGGGGCGTAGGGGCGGTCGGGCACGGACAGCCAGTCGTCCAGGGGCACCACGTGAAAGATCATGCCCCCCTTCTACCCGAAGGGGCCGCCTCCGTCCCGGCGGACCGCTCCGCGCGGGTCCCGCCCGGCGGCCCCGCGCCCGGCCCGGCGCCCGACGCCCTAGGCTGGGCCGCGGGGGCCGGACGGAGGCCGCCGGGGCGCGCGCCCCGGGCGGACGACACCGGGCCGGACCCCCGTGCCCGTCGTGACCGCCCGTCCCGCCGCGGCCGGACCGCCCGAGCGCACCGGGCTCCGCCGCGGCCCTGCCCAAGGACCCGCCAGTGAGAACCGCCCTCGTCATCGGCACCGGACTGATCGGCACCTCCGCCGCGCTCGCCCTGGCGGGCCGGGGGGTCCGGGTCCACCTCAGCGACCACGACCCGGACCGGGCGAGCACGGCCGCCGCCCGCGGCGCCGGCACCGACCAGGAGCCCGAGGGCCGCTGCGACCTGGTGATCGTCGCCGTGCCGCCCGCGCACGTCGCCGCCACCCTCGCGGACGCGATCAAGGCCGGCCGGGGCCGCGCCTACCTTGACGTCGCCAGCGTCAAGGGCGGCCCCCGCCGGGAGCTGGAGGCGCTCGGCTGCGACCTCACCGACTACCTGGGCACCCACCCCATGGCCGGCCGGGAGCGCTCGGGCCCGATGGCCGCCTCCGCCGACCTGTTCGAGGGCCGGCCCTGGGTGCTGACGCCCACCCGGGAGACCGACACCGAGGTCCTCAACATCGCCCTCGAACTGATCGCCCACTGCCGGGCCGTCCCCGTCGTCATGGACGCCGACGCCCATGACCGGGCCGTCGCCCTCGTCTCGCACACCCCGCAGCTGGTCTCCAGCATGGTCGCCGCCCGGCTCGCCGAGGCGGACGAGACGGCCGTACGCCTCTGCGGCCAGGGCATCAGGGATGTGACCCGGATCGCCGCCTCCGACCCCCGTATGTGGCTGGAGATCCTCGCCGCCAACCCCGGCCCGGTCGCCGACGTCCTCGCCGCGCTCTCCGCCGACCTGGAGGAGACCGTCCGGGCCCTGCGCGCCCTGGACGCGGCGGACGACTCCGCCGGCGAGGAGGCGGCGGCGGGCCTGGAGGACGTGCTGCGGCGCGGTAACGCCGGCCGGTCCCGCGTCCCCGGCAAGCACGGCTCCGCCCCGGCGGCGTACGAGACGGTGACCGTCCTCATCGGCGACCAGCCGGGCGAGCTGGCGCGGATCTTCGCCGACGCGGGCCGGGCCGGCGTCAACATCGAGGACGTCCGCATCGAGCACGCCACCGGGCGGCAGAGCGGTCTGATCCAGCTGATGGTGGAGCCGCGGGCCGCCGACGCCCTCGCGGAGACCCTGCGTGAGCGCGGCTGGTCGCTGCGCATGTAGCCGAGGGAGGGGGCCGGGGAACGCGGCTGTACGGGCCGGTCCGGCGAGCCAGTAACCTTGGGTGAGCCCCCAACGGGCCCAGCCAGGCAGCGACGACCCGCCGCCGTGCACGAGGAAGGTGTCAGACACCGTGGAAACCGCCGCCCGGACCGCACCGGCAGCAGTCATCGTCGCCATCGACGGCCCCTCCGGCACGGGCAAGTCCAGCACCTCGAAGGCCGTCGCCGCCAAGCTCGGCCTCCGCTACCTGGACACCGGCGCCCAGTACCGGGCGATCACCTGGTGGATGCTGAGCAACGGCGTCGACGTGAACGACGCCGCGGCCGTGGCCGCCGCCGCGGGCAAGCCCGACCTCGTCTCCGGCACCGACCCCTCCGCGCCGACGATCACGGTCGACGGCCTGGACGCCGCCCAGCCGATCCGCACCCAGGAGGTCACCGCGGCGGTCAGCGCCGTCAGCGCGGTCCCCGAGGTGCGGACGCGGCTCACCGAGCTCCAGCGCTCCATGGCCGCCGCCGCGCCGCAGGGCATCGTCGTCGAGGGCCGGGACATCGGCACCACCGTCCTCCCGGACGCCGACCTGAAGATCTTCCTCACCGCCTCGCCGGAGGCCCGCGCGGCCCGCCGCGCCGGTGAGCTGAAGGGCAAGGACGCCGCTGACCTGGCCACCACCCAGGCCGCCCTGGTCAAGCGGGACGCCGCCGACTCCGGCCGTAAGACGTCGCCGCTGGCCAAGGCCGGGGACGCGGTCGAGGTGGACACCACCGAGCTCACCCTCGACCAGGTGATCGAGTGCGTGGTGACCCTGGTGGAGTCGAGGCGGAGCGCGAACGAGAACGAGGAGAAGCGGTCCACGGAGGCGCGTTCCGCGTGACCGCCTCCGCCGCCGGTGCGGCCGTCGGGAGACGGATCGGCATCGGCCTGATGAACGGGCTGTGGAAGCCCCGCGTGCTGGGCGCCTGGCGGGTGCCCGCGGCGGGGCCGGTCATCATGGCCGTCAACCACTCCCACAACCTCGACGGCCCGATGCTGATGGGCACCGCTCCCCGGCCGGTGCACTTCCTGATCAAGAAGGAAGCCTTCGTCGGCCCGCTGGACCCGTTCCTGCGCGGCATCGGCCAGCTGAAGGTCGACCGCTCCGGCGCCGACCGGACCGCGATCACCGGCGCGCTGGACGTCCTGGCGGCCGGCGGGGTGCTGGGGATCTTCCCCGAGGGCACCCGGGGCGAGGGCGACTTCGCCTCGCTGCGGGCCGGCCTGGCGTACTTCGCGGTGCGCTCCGGCGCGCCCGTCGTCCCGGTGGCGGTCCTCGGCAGCGCCGAGCGCAGGAGCCGCCTGGTCCCGGGCCTGCCGCCGCTGCGCACCCGTGTCGACGTCGTCTTCGGCGACGCCTTCGAGGCCGGGGACGGCAGCGGGCGGCGCACGCGGACGGCGCTGGACGAGGCGACCGTACGCATCCAGCGGCGGCTGAGCGCGCACCTGGCGGACGCCAAGCGCTTCACCGGCCGCTGACCCACACTGAGTAGCGGACCCCCCAAGGGCCGCCGACGACGAAGAAGAACGAGGAACGGACTCCATGAACGACCAGATCCACACCGGCGCCGAGCACGGTGAGCTTGGCGACGCCGAGTACGCGGAGTTCATGGAGCTCGCCGCTCAGGAGGGCTTCGAGGCCGACGAGATCGAGAGCGAGCTCGCCGCCGCCGGCCACGGCCCGCTGCCCGTCCTCGCCGTCGTCGGCCGCCCGAACGTCGGCAAGTCGACCCTGGTGAACCGCATCATCGGCCGCCGCGAGGCCGTCGTCGAGGACCGCCCGGGCGTCACCCGCGACCGCGTCACCTACGAGGCCGAATGGGCCGGGCGCCGCTTCAAGGTCGTCGACACCGGCGGCTGGGAGCAGGACGTCCTCGGCATCGACGCGTCCGTCGCCGCCCAGGCCGAGTTCGCGATCGAGGCCGCCGACGCGGTCGTCTTCGTCGTCGACTCCTCCGTCGGCGCCACCGACACCGACGAGGCCGTCGTCAAGCTGCTCCGCCGGGCCGGCAAGCCCGTCGTGCTCTGCGCCAACAAGGTCGACGGCCCCTCCGCCGAGGCCGACGCCGCCGCCCTGTGGTCGCTGGGCCTGGGCGAGCCGCACCCCGTCTCGGCGCTGCACGGCCGCGGCACCGGCGACATGCTGGACGCCGTCCTGGAGGCGCTGCCCGAGGCCCCCGCCCAGACCTTCGGCACCACCGTCGGCGGCCCGCGCCGCATCGCGCTCATCGGCCGCCCGAACGTCGGCAAGTCCTCGCTGCTCAACCGCGTCGCGGGCGAGGAGCGCGTGGTCGTCAACGAGCTGGCCGGCACCACCCGTGACCCGGTCGACGAGATGATCGAGCTCGGCGGGAAGACCTGGAAGTTCGTGGACACCGCCGGCATCCGGCGCCGTGTGCACCTCCAGGAGGGCGCCGACTACTACGCCTCGCTGCGGACCGCCGCCGCCGTGGAGAAGGCCGAGCTGGCCGTCGTCCTCATCGACGCGAGCGAGTCCATCAGCGTCCAGGACCAGCGGATCGTCACCATGGCCGTGGAGGCCGGGCGTGCGCTGGTGCTCGCGATCAACAAGTGGGACACCCTCGACGAGGAGCGCCGCTTCTACCTGGAGCGCGAGATCGAGACGGAGCTCGGCCAGATCGGCTGGGCGCCGCGGGTGAACGTCTCCGCCAAGACCGGCCGCCACATGGAGAAGCTGGTCCCGGCCATGGAGACCGCGCTGGCCGGCTGGGAGACCCGGGTGCCCACCGGCCGTCTCAACGCCTTCCTCGGCGAGCTCGTCGCGGCCCACCCGCACCCGATCCGGGGCGGCAAGCAGCCGCGCATCCTCTTCGGCACCCAGGCGGGCACCCGCCCGCCGCGGTTCGTTCTCTTCGCCTCCGGCTTCCTGGAGGCGGGCTACCGGCGCTTCGTCGAGCGCCGCCTGCGGGAGGAGTTCGGCTTCGAGGGCACGCCGATCCACATCTCCGTGCGGGTGCGGGAGAAGCGCGGCCGCAAGAAGTAAGGCGGCGGTCGGCCGGGGGAGTCCGGCTGGGGGTCCGGGGGCTGCCCCCGGATGCCGCAGCCGGTGCGGGCGCGGGAGAAGCGCGGCCCTGAGAAGTACGGCGGCGGTCGCTCGGCCGGGTGACCGTAAGCGCCGCCGGTGCGGGAGAAGCGCTGCCGTCAGAGGTATGGCGGCGGCCGGGGTACGGGCAGTGCCCCTGGAGGCAGCGGTCGGAAGCGCCGACCTGTGGAGCGCCCGGCTCCGGGGTGGCGAGGCCCTGACGACGGCCTGCGCCCCGGTCGCCCGGGGGCGGGGCCGTCGGACCCGCCTTCCTACGGGGTGCTCAGTACCCCCGCGGCCGTCCGTCCCGGTTGCCCGGCGGGAGGGCCGGCAGGCCGCCGCGGCCCCGGCCCTGGGCGGGGTAGCCGTCCCAGCCGTCCCCCCAGCCGGACTGGCCGGGGTAGGGGGCGTGCCCGGTGAGCCGGCCGTAGTAGCCCTGGCCGGTGCCGCCGCCGTACGGCTGCGGCTGGGGGCCGAAGCCCTTGAAGGCCAGATCCTCCTCGCCCGCCCGGTCACCCGGGAGCGTGCGGAAGGCCCGGCGGTACTCGGAGCAGAGAGCGTCGTAGATCGGGGTCACCGACTCCGTACGGCCGCGGTCGGCTTCGCGGGGTGGGCGCATGCCGGGGATGTAGTTCTGGTACGAGGTCCGGGATGCGGGTTCGTAAGAGTACACATCCCTGCCAACGACCCCGGACCCCATCGGATGCGGGGCGGACCGCGACGGGTTACGCGGAAATCGGGGGAAACGGGGGTGCGCCGGGTGCACGGCGGGGCGCGCGCCGTCGATGATCCGCCCGCCGGCCGTCCACCCGGCGGCCGGACCCCGGCCGGTCGCGCACCCGCCGGTCATGTGCCCGCGAGCGGCATCGCCGCTCCGACCAGCCGGCCCGAGGCGGCCGCGCGGTCGAGCGCCTCGCGCAGCAGGTCCTCGCGCGGCTGCTGGCCGATGGTGCCGACCGGCGCCGCGTACACCAGCACCCGGCCGGTCTTGTTGACCGCCGACCGCCACTCGTCGGCCACCTGCATCGGCTGGTGCGCCTGCCACCAGGCGATGGGCTGCCCCCCGTTGGCGTTGGGCTGGAGGACGGCATGCAGCTTGCCGGTCACCAGCAGCACCGACCAGCCGGGGGTGAGGTCGGGGAGCTGGTCGATGGCGGTGACGGGCGCGAAGCCCTGCTCGTTGAGGAGCTCAAGGAAGACGTCCACCGGGCCGTTGGTGCCCGGCCGGGCGATCGGCACCAGCGGCTCCACCACGAGCGAGGGCTGCACCTCGCCGTTGATCAGCAGCAGGCCGCTGGTGACGCCCAGCTCGGCCTGGAGCGGAAGGTCGCCGGGGGCCTGCTCGCCGCCCGGCTGTCCGGCGTCGCCGCCGGTGATGGAGCGGACGGCGCCCTGGAGCTGCTCCTCGGAGACCGGCACCACCTGCGAGGGGATGCAGGCGGCGTGGGCGAAGGCGAGGACGGCCGTCTCCTCCCCGACGAAGAGCACGGTGCTGGTGCGCTCCCGCTCGCTGTCGCCGGGCGTGCGGCAGGAGGTGCAGTCGTACGTGCCCGGGGCGTTGTCGCCCCCGAGCAGGCGGTCCGCTTCTTCGTCGCCGATCTCGGCGCGTACTTCGTCGCTGACGTCGAGCATGCGAGGCACGGGGGGCTCCTCGGACTTCCGGTGCGGTTGCGCGCGCGCCGGGCGGTTCCCGGTGCGTCACGAAGACAACGGACGACGCGCGGCCGGGGTCACGCCCTGTGCCCGGGGCGCTTCACGGCATCCGGGACCGTGGCCGAAAACGCGCGGTCGCGTCATGGAATGCTCGTCTTTCCGAGACCGAGTTGATGATCGGGGCCAACCTCCTGATCGTCTGTACGGTCTAATCTTCAGGAGGCGTGGCCATCAGGCGCGCACACCGGCTGCGGGGACGAATGCACATCTCATTCCTGATTCACAATGCCTACGGCATCGGCGGCACGATCCGCACCACGTTCAACCTGGCGGGGACGCTCGCCGAGCAGCACGACGTGGAGATCGTCTCGGTGTTCCGCCATCGCGACGAGCCCGTCTTCGCGCCGTCCGGCAAGGTGCGGCTGCGCCACCTCGTGGATCTGCGGAAGGACAGCCCCGGCTACGAGGGGAACGACCCGGAGTACGAGCGTCCGGCCACCGTGTTCCCGTCCACCGAGGGCCGCTACAAGCAGTACAGCGCCCTCACGGACCGGCGCATCGCCGACCACCTGCGCACCCTGGACTGCGACGTGGTCGTCGGCACCCGCCCAGGCCTGAACGTGCACATCGCCCAGCAGGCCCGGCGCGGCATCGCCCGCGTCGGACAGGAGCACCTGACGCTGAGCACCCACTCGGCGCCGCTGAAGCTGACGCTGCGCACCCACTACCCGCGGCTGGACGCGGTGACGACGGTCACCGAGGCGGACGCCGCCACGTACCGGAAGCTGATGCGGCTGCCCGGCGTCCGCGTCGAGGCCGTGCCCAACAGCATCCCCGCCCCGGTCGTCGCTCCCGCCGACTCCACCGGCAAGTGGGTCGTGGCAGCCGGCCGGCTCGCGCCCGCCAAGCGGTACGACGTACTGATCAAGGCGTTCGGCAAGGTCGTCGCCGAGCGCCCTGACTGGCGGCTGCGGATCTACGGCGGCGGGGCGGAGAAGGCCAAGCTGCGCGCCCTCATCGACAAGCTCGGCCTCTACAACCACGTCTTCCTCATGGGCCCCGCCAACCCGCTGGACCCGGAGTGGGTGAAGGGCTCCATCGGCGCCGTCACCTCCAGCCTGGAGTCCTTCGGCATGACCATCGTCGAGGCGATGCGCTGCGGCCTGCCCGTGGTCTCCACGGACTGTCCGCACGGCCCCGGCGAGATCATCGACAACGGTGTCGACGGCCTGCTGGTGCCGGTCGGCAAGACCGACGCCATCGCCGCCGGGCTGCTGAAGCTCATCAACGACGACGAGCTGCGCCGCCGGATGGGCCGGGCCGCCCTGGAGAACTCGGCCCGCTTCGACCCCGCCGAGATCGCCGGCCGGTACGAGCGGCTCTTCGCCGAGGTCACCGGCCGCGGCGCGCTGCGCGGCTCCCTGCACCGCACCCGCGGCGCCCTGCTCAGCGGCGCCCTGCGGACCAAGGACGCCGTCCGCCCCGCCCTGCGCCGGGTGCGTGCCGCATGACCGTCCCGACCCCCGCCGGGCCCGCGAACGCGGGCTCGCCCGTACCCGAGGAGTTCACCATCGTGTCTGCCGCGCCGCGCGCCGACTGCATCGCGGATTCCGCGGGCGGACTCACCTTCGACCTCGACGCCCCCGAGGGGGCCGACGCCTCCGGCCACTGGTCGGCGGCGCTGGTGCTGCTCCGCCGGGGCGGCGACGCCGTCGAGAACGCCGACGATGAGGTCCGCCTGCCGCTCACCCCCAACGGCGACGGCCGGCTCCGCGCCGTGCTGCCCAGCACCGTCCCGCTGCCGGAGGGCCGCTGGGACGTCCACGTGGACGTCGGCGAGACCGAGCTCCGGCGGCTGCTGCCCGGCCTGGCCGACCTGCGCTCGCTGGTCGACCGCCGGCCCGGCCCCAGCACCTCGCCGCTGGCCGTGCGCATCCCCTACGCCACCAAGCACGGCAACCTCTCGCTGCGCAGCTGGCAGCGCGCCCCGCACGCGGAGGCGGGCGACCTCGGGCTGGACGCCAAGGGCGTCACCGTCCACGGCACCCTGCACCGCGTCGAGGACCCGGCGGAGTGGCTGGCCGGGGCGGTGGCCGAGGCCCGCTGCCGCCGGGATCCGGAGCAGGTGTGCGTGGTGCCGCTGGAGACGGCGGGCCACGGCTTCTCGTTCACCGTCGCCCACCAGGAGCTGTGCGAGCGCTGGGAGGGCGGTCCGGACGCCTGGGACCTGTGGCTGCGGCGCACCGACGGGTCCGGGGAGGCCCGCGTCGCCCGGCTGCTGGACGACGTCGCGGACAAGAAGCAGATCTTCGTCTACCCGGCCCAGCCGGTGGACGCCCCGTACGCGCCCGCGCAGGCCGGCCCGTACTACACGGCCGACAACGACCTCGCGATCCGCGTCGACGAACGGCCGCCGGTCTCCTGACCGCCCGTTCGCCGTACGGGCCCCGGCCGGGTCATCCGGCCGGGATCAGCCGGCCGGGTCCCGGGCCACCTGCGGCTCCTGCCGGGCGGCGGTCTCCGGGTGGTGGAGGTCGAAGGCGGGCGACTCGGAGCGGATCCGGGGCAGCGTGACGAAGTTGTGGCGGGGCGGCGGGCAGGAGGTCGCCCACTCCAGCGAGCGGCCGTAGCCCCAGGGGTCCTCCGCCTCGACGCGGCGGCCGTACCGCGCCGTCTTCCAGAGGTTGTAGAGGAACGGCAGCGTCGACAGGCCGAGCAGGAACGAGCCGATGGTGGAGACGGTGTTGAGCGCGGTGAACCCGTCGGCGGCCAGGTAGTCGGAGTAGCGGCGGGGCATGCCCTCCGTGCCCAGCCAGTGCTGGACGAGGAAGGTGCCGTGGAACCCGGCGAAGAGGGTCCAGAAATGGACCTTCGCCAGCCGTTCGTCGAGCATCTTGCCGGTGAACTTCGGCCACCAGAAGTAGAAGCCGGCGAACATCGCGAACACCACCGTCCCGAACACCACGTAGTGGAAGTGCGCCACCACGAAGTAGGTGTCGGTGACGTGGAAGTCCAGCGGCGGCGAGGCGAGGATGACGCCGGTGAGGCCGCCGAAGAGGAAGCTGACCAGGAAGCCGACCGACCACAGCATCGGCGACTCGAAGGACAGCGAGCCCTGCCACATCGTGCCGATCCAGTTGAAGAACTTCACCCCGGTCGGCACCGCGATCAGGAACGACAGCAGGGAGAAGAAGGGCAGCAGCACCGCGCCGGTGGCGAACATGTGGTGCGCCCAGACCACCACCGACAGGGCCGTGATCGCCATGGTGGCGCCGATCAGCATGGTGTAGCCGAAGATCGGCTTCCGGGAGAACACCGGGATGATCTCGGTGATGATGCCGAAGAACGGCAGGGCGATGATGTAGACCTCGGGATGGCCGAAGAACCAGAAGAGGTGCTGCCAGAGCAGCGAGCCGCCGTTGGCCGCGTCGAAGACCACCGCGCCGAAGCGCCGGTCGGCCTCCAGGCAGAGCAGCGCGGCGGCGAGCACCGGGAAGGCCAGCAGGATCAGGATCGATGTGAACAGCGTGTTCCAGGTGAAGACCGGCATCCGGAACATGGTCATCCCGGGGGCCCGCATACAGATGATCGTCGTCAGGAAGTTCACGGCGCCGAGGATGGTGCCGAAGCCGGAGAGCGCGAGCCCCATGATCCACAGGTCGGCGCCGACGCCGGGGGAGTGCTCGCCGCCGCTCAGCGGGGCGTAGGCGGTCCAGCCGAAGGAGGCGCCGCCCTCGGGCGTCAGCAGACTGCTCACCACGATCAGGCCGCCGAAGAGATAGAGCCAGTAGGCGAACATGTTGAGCCGGGGGAAGGCCACGTCGGGGGCGCCGATCTGGAGCGGCATGATCGCGTTGGCGAAGCCGGCGAAGGCCGGGGTGGCGAACAGCAGCAGCATGATCGTGCCGTGGGCGGTGAACGCCTCGTTGTACTGCTCGTTGCTGAGGATCTGGAGGCCGGGGCGGGCCAGTTCGGCGCGCATCACCAGGGCCAGCACCCCGGCGGCGAGGAAGAAGCCGAACGAGGTGATGAGGTAGAGGCTGCCGATCTTCTTGTGGTCGGTGGTGGTCAGCCAGTCCACCACGACCGCTCCGGGCCGCCGGCCGCTCGCGTCCGGCCGTTCCCGATCGCCGGCCGGTTCCCCGGCCGGTCCCTCCGTGCCTTGCGCGGTGCCGCTCTCCATCCGTGCCCCCTCGCTCCCGGCGCGCTCGCCGGCTCCGGCTCGTACGGTCCGTCCCCGGGTCCCCCTGCCCCGGGGCACCCGTCATGATGCTCGCCGGGGCGGGGCCGCGCGAGGGTGCCGCGCCGGTCCGCGCGGGCGGCCGGCGGGCGGCCGGACGAGCCGGCGGGCAGCCGGGCGGGCAGTCGAGCGGAATTTAATATTCCGCAGAATTCGGCGGAACGCGGCGGCGCGGGAAGGCGTTGCGTCCGCAAGCGGCGGTGAATTCCATTGCCGGGGGCCGGGGGAGTGGGTTACCCGGGGGAATGCGGAAGCGGTGGGGAGGGAGGGGTGAATTCCGATGCGGTTTCCCGTCCACCCGTCGGGGACGGCGCGGGCGCCGGGAAAGAACCCTCGGGGGTGATGTGCGGCGCCGTAAACACCGTCCCGGATTTCTGTGACAGAAGTGTGACCCGTGGGGCCGCCCGGCGGTGGGGGAGGGGCAGGCGGACCGGCGGTCGGTTGGGCGGGCTACGGTGGCCGCATGGTGCCGCTGCCGAACTTCCCCCAGGACCCCGACGACGACCTCGACGCCTACGCCGGCCTCGACGCCGAGCGGGCCGCGGCCCGGGCGCGGGCGCGGGGCTGGACGACCGTCCGCACCCTGCCGCCCGGCGCGGTGATCACGCTGGAGTACGTGGTGGGGCGGCTGAATCTGGAAGTGGCGGACGGGGTCGTACGGCGCTGCTGGAAGGGGTGACCGGGCCGGTTCCCGCCCGGGGGCGGCCTTCCGTACTCGCTCGCCCCCCGCGTACCGCGTCGCCGTACGCGCGAAGGGCCGCCCCGGAACTCCGGGGCGGCCCTTCGGCGTCGGTGCGTGACCGGCGGCTCAGCCGACGGTACGGCCGCGGCCGGTGGCCGGCAGCGGCGGGGTGCGCGGCGCGCGGTCGGCGTGCGGCGGCCGGCGGCTGCCGGTGGGGGTGACCGGCGTCCGTTCCGAGCGCGCGGTGTGCGGCCGGGCGGCGGCGCGGGGACGGCTCTCCGTCCGGCCGGCCAGGCCCGCGCCGGCCGGTTCGCGGACGGGCAGGGTGTCGTCGGCGGGCGGACGGGGCGCCCACAGCCCGACCGGCGCCGCCGCGGCGGCCGGCGCGAGGGCCGCGCCGTGCTCGCGCAGCCGGGCCCAGGCGGCCAGCAGCCCGGCCTCGGTGCGGGCCATCAGCGGCTCGAACCAGGGCAGGGCCAGCAGGACCAGCAGGCCGGCGGTCCAGCCGAGGGTCACGTCGCTCATCCAGTGCGTACCGAGGTAGACCGTCGTCATGCCGACGCCCAGCGCCAGCAGGGCGGCGGAGACGGAGGCGACCCTGCGGGCCCGGGGCGTGGTGGCCAGGTAGGCGAGCACACCCCAGGTGACCACCGCGTTGGCGGTGTGGCCCGAGGGGAATATGTCGCCGCCGGCGAACATCTCGTTCGAGCCGATCGCGGTGGCGTAGTGCGGCCCGAGCCGCCCCATCCCTATCTTCGCCGCGCCCACGGTCGCGTTGAGCAGCAGCAGCGCGGTGCCCAGCACCAGCAGCGGGCGCAGCGTCCCGCGGCGGTGGCAGCACCAGCCCAGCCAGGCGGCCACGGCGACGGCGGTCGGGCCGCGCTGGCCCAGGACCACGAAGTAGTCGAGGAACGTGTGGATCTCCGGCCACTGCTTGTACGGCCGGAAGAGCATGATCTGCCAGTCGAAACGCACCGGCCAGGACGTGGTGAGCACCCCGACCACGATCGCCGCGTAGACCACGGAGGTCGCCACGAAGATGCCCAGGCGGGTCCTGGTCATCCGCGGGCGCGGGGGCTCGGTCGGGCGCTCCTCCGCTGGGACGAGCTCGTCATGGGTACGCACTCAATCGACGTTACATTGCGTGATGGGAGGGTCCGGCCGATCTCGCCGCTTTGTGATGACGATGTGATGTGGAATGCGTCTCAAACACGACTTTCGGCGCGTTTGATGCGGGGGATCCGGAACCTCGGTACGGGAAATAAGAAACACTTAAAGAAGGCCCGCCAGGTGGCTGCCGAGGGCGCGGGACATCCTTTAATTATGTGTGTGCGGATGTTTATCGGTGGGCGGCGGGAGTTTCCCGCGCGCATTTCCGGGTGATCCGCCGGGCGGGCCGGGAGAGTCCGGTCGGATGATCGGGCGGCGGTTCCGGGAACCCACGGTAATGATCATGAAAAACGGTCAGGGCGGCCCGGAGCCGTTCAGCCAGAACGCCCCGTAACAGGCCGCCGCCAGCGCCAGCGCGCCCGCCGTCGCCGCCGCCCTGGCCGGACGCGCCCGGGCCAGGGCCGTCGCGAGCGGCAGCAGCAGCGGGAAGGCCGGCAGCATCAGCCGGGGCTTGGAGCCGAAGTACCCCTTCGCGGTCAGCGCCAGGAGCAGCACCGTCCCCGAGTAGACCAGCAGCGGCAGCGGCTGCCCGCGCCGCGCCCCGGCCACGTACAGCCACACCACCAGCACCACGCCCGCCAGCAGGCCCAGGCCGGCCGGCCAGGCCGCGCCGGTGAACCGACCGGCGACGAACGCGCCGAACGCCACCCCGCCGTCGAAGCCGTTGCCCCAGCCGCCCTGGACGTCCAGATAGCCGGCCGGGCCGCCGGTCCGCACGCCGACCCAGACGACGTACGCGAGCCAGCCCAGCGGGGCGAGCGCCACCCCGAACAGCGTCCGCCGGAGCTCCGCCGGCTCCGGCCGCGGGCCCGGCCGCCGGTGCCGGCGGAGCAGGGCCACCGCCGCCGTCACCCACACGGCCGCGACCACCGCCGCTCCCACCGGACGCGTCAGCCCCGCCAGCGCCGCGCACACCCCGGCCGCCGGCCAGCGGCCGGTCAGCACCGCGTAGAGCGACCAGGCGGCCAGCGCCGTGAACAGCGACTCCGAGTAGGCCATCGACTGCACCACGCCCACCGGCAGCGCCGCCCACAGCACCACCAGCGCGACCCCGGCCCGGCGGCCGTGCAGCCGCTCGCCGATCGCGAAGATCCCCGCGGCCGCCGCCAGCGACGCGACCGCGCTCACCACCAGCCCCGCGTCCGCCGCCGACAGCGGCAGAACGCCGGAGAGCGCCCGCTCCAGCCAGGGCAGCAGCGGGAAGAACGCCAGGTCGGAGTGGACCTTCCCGTCCGCCAGGGACAGCGTGTAGCCGTAGCCGTCCTCCGCTATCCGGGAGTACCAGACCGCGTCCCAGCGCCCCGAGAGCAGGTGGTGCGCGTCCTTGCCGGTCGCCGTCCCCCACAGGGCGAGGACCGCCACCCCCAGCGCCCGGACCGCCGCGTACGCCAGCAGGGCCGGCGCGGCGCGCCGGAGCGCGCCGGAGGCGGCCGGGCCGGGGGCGGCCGCCGGTTCGACGCGTATACCGGAGGGGCCGGAGGGGCGGGTGAGTTCGGTCACCGGCCAATTGTCCAGCATCCGTACCCGTGCCCTTCCGCGCCGCCGGGCCGGTGCGGGGCCGGTGCCGGCACCGGTGCTGCCGCCGTTCACCTGCCGGGACTCGCGTACGCTGTCGTCTCACTCGTCCCCCGGCACCGCGGCCCACCGTCCCCCTCGGGTCCGCGACGACCGCCGGGGCCCGACACGGAGGTGGGTGAATGACCGGAACGACGACGGCCCGCCCCCGGTGGACCGCCGGTGTTCCCCGGCAGCGGCAGCGCACCGGAGGGCCCGGTCCCGGGGCCGGTGCCAACCGCTGGGTCGTGCTCGTGGTCCTCTGCGCCAGTCTGCTGCTGGTCGCCGTGGACGCCACCGTGCTGCACGTGGCCGTCCCGGCCGTCTCCGAGGACCTGCGCCCCGGCCCCATCCAGCTGCTCTGGATCGTCGACGTCTACCCGCTCGTCTGCGCCTCGCTGCTGATCCTCTTCGGCACGCTCGGCGACCGCGTCGGCCGCCGGCGGGTGCTGCTGCTCGGCTACGCCCTGTTCGGCTGCGCCTCGCTGCTCGCCGCGTGCGCGGGCCGGCCGGAGGTGCTGATCGCCGCCCGGGCGCTGCTCGGCGTCGGCGGCGCGATGATCATGCCGGCGACGCTGTCCATCCTGCGGCAGGTCTTCCCCGACCGGCGGGAGCGGGCGCTGGCCATCGGCGTCTGGAGCGCGGTGGCCGCCGTCGGCGCGGCGGTCGGGCCGCTGCTGGGCGGGTTCCTGCTCGAACACTTCTGGTGGGGCTCGGTCTTCCTCATCAACCTGCCGCTGATGGCCGTCAGCCTCCCGGTCGGCCGCCGGCTGCTGCCCGAGTCGACGGGCGACCGGAACGGGCCGTGGGACGTCCTCGGCGCGCTGATGGCCGCGTTCGGCCTGTTCGGCGTGGTCCTCGGGATGAAGCGGATCGGCGGCGCCGAGCCGCTGTCCCTGCTCACCCTGGTGCCCGCCGCCCTCGGCGTGGCCCTGCTCGTCCTCTTCGTCCGGCGGCAGCGGCGGCGCGAGCACCCCCTGGTGGACCTGGACCTGTTCGCCCGGCCCGCCTTCGGCATGTCCGTCGGCTGCATCGTGCTGGCCATGCTGGCGCTGGTCGGCCTGGAGCTGGTCGCCGCCCAGTACCTCCAGCTCGTCCTCGGCCTCACCCCGCTCCAGACCGGACTGCGGCTGCTGCCGCTGACCCTCGCCGCGATGGCCGCCGGCCTGGCCGGCTCCCGCGTCCTGCACCGCTTCGGGCCACGCGCCATGGTCGCCGGCGGCTTCGTGCTCACGGCCGTGGCGGTCCTCGCGCTCACCGCGATGGGCCGCGAGGACCGGCCCGCCTTCCTCGTCGGCTGCTTCGTCGTCCTCGGCCTGGGCCTGGAGACCACGCTGTTCGGGGCGTACGAGTCGATGCTCGGCGAGGCCCCGGCCGGCGCGGCCGGCGGCGCGGCGGCGATCGGCGAGACCTCGTACCAGCTCGGCGCGGGCATGGGCATCGCCCTGCTCGGCAGCGTCATGAACGCCGTCTACGCGCCGGGGGTGACCGGCGTCCCCGGGGTGCCCAGCGCGGCCGGTGCCTCGGCGGGCCACTCGCTCGGCGAGGCGTACCAGGTGGCCGACCGGCTCGGCGGCCCCCCGGGCGCCGCGCTGCGGACGGCGGCGCGGGACGCGTTCGTCCACGGGCTGCACGTCACGCTGGAGGTCAGCGCGGCGATCCTGCTCGCGGGGGCGGTGGCCGCGCTGCGCCTGCCGCGCTCGGCGGACGGGGAGTGACGACGGGCCCGGGCGCCCGTCCGGCGAGGTCACAAGATCCCGCTCTGGACGGAGCGGTTACCGACCCGTAGCGTCGGGGGCGAGCCGAGGACCGCACCCAGGTGGAGGGGCCATGTCTGTCACGCCCGACCCGTCCGACAAGCCGGGCAAGCCCGTCGCGTTCGACCCGCGCGACCCGCTCGGCATCGACGACCTGCTGACCGACGAGGACCGCGCCGTCCGCGCCACCATGCGGCAGTGGGCCGCCGACCGCGTGCTGCCGCACGTCGCCGAGTGGTACGAGCGCGGCGAACTGCCCGGCATCCGCGAGCTCGCCCGCGAGCTGGGCTCCCTGGGCGCGCTCGGGATGTCCCTCACCGGCTACGGCTGCGCCGGCGCGAGCGCCGTGCAGTACGGGCTCGCCTGCCTGGAGCTGGAGGCGGCCGACTCCGGCGTGCGCTCCCTGGTCTCCGTGCAGGGCTCCCTCGCCATGTACGCCATCCACCGCTTCGGCTCCGAGGAGCAGAAGCGGCGCTGGCTGCCGCCGATGGCCGCGGGCGAGACGATCGGCTGCTTCGCGCTCACCGAGCCCGACCACGGCTCCGACCCCGCCGGCATGCGGACCTACGCCAAGCGCGAAGCCGGCGGCGACTGGGTGCTCACCGGCCGCAAGATGTGGATCACCAACGGCTCGGTGGCCGGCGTCGCCGTCGTCTGGGCGCGGACCGACGAGGGCATCCGCGGCTTCGTCGTCCCCACCGACCGTCCCGGCTTCTCCGCCCCCGAGATCAAGCACAAGTGGTCGTTGCGCGCCTCGGTCACCAGCGAGCTGGTCCTGGACGGGGTGCGGCTGCCCGCCGACGCCGTCCTCCCGGAGGCCGTCGGGCTGCGCGGGCCGCTCGGCTGTCTGACGCACGCCCGGTACGGGATCGTCTGGGGCGCGATGGGCGCGGCCCGCGCCTGCTTCGAGGCGGCGCTGGACTACGCGCGGACCCGGGAGCAGTTCGGCCGGCCGATCGGCGGTTTCCAGCTCACCCAGGCCAAGCTGGCCGACATGGCGGTGGAACTGCACAAGGGCGTGCTGCTCGCGCACCACCTGGGGCTGCGGATGGACGCGGGGCGGCTGCGGCCGGAACAGGTGAGTTTCGGGAAGCTCAACAATGTGCGGGAGGCGATCGAGATCTGCCGTACCGCCCGGACGATCCTCGGGGCCAACGGGATCTCGCTGGAGTACCCGGTGATGCGGCACGCGACCAACCTGGAGTCGGTGCTCACCTACGAGGGGACGGTGGAGATGCACCAGCTGGTGCTGGGGAAGGCGTTGACGGGGCTCGACGCGTTCCGGTGAGGGGCGGGCGGGGTGCCGCCGGGAAGGAGAGGGGCTGTCGGCCGGGGGCGCTCCGGGCTCGTTCGCGGGGCCCTGGTTCTTTCGCGGGTCCCTGGCTCGTCCTCAGGCGCCGGGCGGGCCGGAGGTGCGCTCGTCCGACGCGTGAGGACACGCGGCCGTCGGCCGCGTTGGGCTGGGTTCCGCCGCGTTCGGCCGGGGGAACCGGCTCCGGTCGGGCCGCCGGCCCGGGCCGGGGCGTCAGCTCTGGTTGAAGAAGCCCCCGTTGGCCCGGCCCACCGGCTCCCCGTTGACCACCTTGTAGTCGGCGGGGGTGAGCAGGAAGACCCGGTTGGCGACCCGCTCGATGGAGCCGCGGAGGCCGAAGGTCAGACCGGCCGCGAAGTCCACGACCCGCTTGGCGTCGCTCGGTTCCATCGCGGTGAGGTTGACGATCACCGGGACGCCCTCGCGGAACAGCTCGCCGATCCCGCGGGCGTCGCGGAAGCCGTCGGGGGTCACCGTGGCGATCCGGGTGCCCTGTTCCTGGGCCGTCTCGTCGGCGACACGGACTCTCGGGTTGGTCACCCAGGAGTCACCGGGCTCGGGCCCCTCGGCGTACTCGTCGTCGTAGTAGCGCTCGTCATCGCTGTCGTCGACGAGGCCAAGCCAGGCACTCGCCTTACGCACCGAACCCATGGACGCCTCCTCTCACACGCGGTGTGTTCCGCCCGCCCCTCTATGGTCGTCCATGATGCGGATGGTGTGCCAAGTGGATAGGGGCCAAGCGAGGATTTCGTGACGCATCTGGTGCAAAGCAGGTGGCGGTGCGTCAGAAACCCCGAAGCGAGCCCCCCGCTCGGCCGTGACCGGCCTGTGCCGAGCCTATGGCTAGGATGCGCCAGTTGCTCGGCACCAACACGGGGGCGTCATTGTTCGGAATCATCAGGCCGTGTCGGCATCGGCTCTCGGAGGCGATGCGGACGGAGTGGATGGCTCATCTGTGCGGTCTCTGCCTGGCTTTGAGGGGAGACCATGGGCAGTTTGCCCGAATAGCTACGAACTATGACGGATTGGTGATATCCGTCCTGGTCGAAGCGCAGTCCCCGCGGACCGGGGAGGCCGCGGGGTGGCGACGGAAGGCGGGGCCCTGCCCGTTGCGCGGGATGCGCACGGCGTCGGTCGCCACTGGCGAGGGCGCGCGGCTGGCCGCGTCCGTCTCGCTCGTCCTCGCCTCCGCGAAGCTGCGGGACCACGCGGCCGACGGGGACGGGGCGATGGCGCGCCGTCCGGTGGCCGCGGCGGCCCGCAGGGTCGCCGCCTCCTGGGACCGGGCGGGCGCCCGCACCGGCTCCGACCTCGGTTTCGACACGGCGCTGCTGGTCGACGCCGTCGAGCGGCAGACCGGTCTGGAGGCGCTGGCCGGGCCCGGCACCCCGCTGACCTCGCTCACCGAGCCGACGGAGACCGCCACCGCCGCCGCCTTCGGCCACACCGCCGTACTGGCCGGACGGCCGGAGAACCGGGAGCCGCTGGAGGAGGCGGGCCGGCTCTTCGGGCGCCTCGCGCACCTGCTGGACGCGGTCGAGGACCTGACGGCCGACGCGGAGTCGGGCGCGTGGAACCCCATCGCCGCGACCGGCGCGGACCTCGCGGACGTCCGGCGGCTGTGCGACGACGCGGTGCACGGCGTACGGCTCGCGCTCGCCGACGTCACGTTCGCGAGCAAGGCGCAGGGGCGGCTCGCGCACCTGCTGCTCGTCCACGAACTCCCGCGCGCCGTCGACCGGGCGTTCGCGACGGAGGGGTGCGGGCACGCCGGGCACGGGGCGCACGGAGCGGGCGAAGCGCACGGGGTGGACGGGCCGCATGGGGCGGGCGCTGTCT
>NZ_JBPQTX010000085.1:0-23527 GCF_051386555.1 Streptomyces sp. URMC 126 | reverse complement strand
TTCCGGTTCCGTCGTGGACGGGGGGTGGGCGGGGGAGTCCTGCGTGCCTGTGACGGCCGGGGCGTGGGTTTCCTCCGTGGCGGTCGCGGTGGCGTGGCGGGCGCCGGTGGCGTCTCGCGGGCCGAGGACGGCCACGGCCCGGGCCACGGCCAGCGCGTCCGCGCCGCCGCGGTGGACACAGGCCAGGACCGCGGCGCGGTACGCCGCGCCCGGGGCCGGGAGCGGGGTCTCGGCGGTGGGGGACGCGGCGACGGTGTCGTCCAGCAGGGCGTGGAGGAGCAGCGGGTTGCCGCCGGTCAGGCGGTGCAGGTGCGTGGTCAGACGGTCGGCGGCCGGCTCGCCCAGGCGCTGGGCGGCGAGCCGGGCGACGGCGTGGCGGCCGAGGGGCGTGAGGTGCAGGTGACGTGTTCGGGGCTGGTACTGGAGTTCGCCCAGCAGGGTGCGGTGGGCCGTGCCGTGCGGTGCCTCGGTGACGACGAGGGCGGCGCGGGCCGTGCGCAGTCGGCGGATGAGGTAGAGCAGGCACTGCTGGGACGCGTGGTCCGCGTACTGGAGGTCGTCCACGCAGAGGAGCAGGGGCTGGTCGGCCGCCAGGGCGAGGGCCGCGTGGTAGACGCGGCGGAGTAGGGGTGGGGGGACGGTCGTGGGTGTCGCGTTTGAGGTGAAGTCCCTTGCCGGGAGCGCCAGTTCGGGGAAGAGCTGGTCTGCCAGCGCGTAGGGGAAGGGCTGTTCGGCGGGGCTGCCGAGGGCGGTGCGGACCGTGAAGCCGTGCTCGGTGGCGCGGGTGCGGAGGGCGTGCAGCAGTTCCGTTTTGCCGAGGGCGGTGGCGCCGTGGATGACCGCGAAGCCGCCGAGGCCGCGGGCGCTTTCCGCCAAGGCGGCGGAGAGGGTGGCGAGTTCGGCTTCGCGGTCGACGAGCATCGGGTGCCCCTTTCCCCCGGGGAGGCGGCCTCCGGTACGGCGGGGCAGCACGATAGCAAGGTGGGGTGGGGTTGCCCCGGTCTCTCCCCCAGGGGGCACCCCCATTCGCCGTTCCGTGGGGCCCGCGGGCCCGGTGGTCGTGCGCTGCGCTCCAGGTTGGGTTGCCCCTGTCCCTCCCCCAGAGGGGGCACCCCCATTTCACCGTTTCTTGCAGGGGCTGCGCCCCCGCACCCCCCCGCAGCGCGCTGCGCGCGCTGTCCTCAAACGCCGGACGGGCTGGAGGGGGCTATCCGATGTCCGGGCGCCAGATCCACGGGGTCGCGTCCGGGGCGAGGCCCACTACGCAGAGGCGGTGGGCGCCGTCCGTGTGGAGGGCGGGGGTGGCCACGGGGATCGGCCGGCGGTCGGCGACGGTCGGGCGGGTGTCGTCGGACGCCGCGTCGATCACCTGGGCGCGGCCCTCCAGGTCCTTGCCCAGGACCATCAGGGCGTCCCGGTGGCCGCGCAGCGGCAGGGCCCGGGCGGCGAGCGGGCCGTAGCCGGTGAGGTCGCCCACCGCGGAGTCCTTGAGCTCCTCCGTGCCCGAACCGCCGGTGAGGCGGTACGCCTGCGGACGGGACTGGGCCGGCTGACGGTAGACGAGCACGAGCTTGCCGTCGTCGCCCGGGTGGGCGGCCACCGGGTCGCCCGCCGGCTTGGGCAGGTCGTCCAGCGGCAGGAAGCGCATGGGCTTGCCCGGGGCGTCCTGGCTCCAGTGGTGCACGGTGTCGCGGCCGACGCCGAGGACGTGGATCCGGCGCTCGCCGTCCAGCGCGACGGTCAGCCCTTCCTGGACGTCCTGGCCGCCGAGGTTGCGCCACTTGCCCCACTTGCCGTTGCGCTCGCGCACCCGGGTGGAGACGCCCTTGCCGGCGTTGCGGACGAACAGGTGGACCCGTCCGTCGGTGTCGGTGACCGCCGCCGGGATGCCCACCCGGCGCCCCCGGTCGGGGTCGTGCTCGGGGTTGCCGAGGCCGGCCCAGCCGGTGAACGGGCCGTCGGGGGTGCGTTGCCCCAGGACGACGATCTCGCGGGTGTCGGCCCGGCCCTCGCCCTCCAGGGCGGAGAACCGCAGCGCGAAGACCAGGCGGCGGCCCTCGGCGTCCTTGACGGTGGACAGGGCGGGGGCCAGCGGGCCGCCGCCGAGGTTCTGCGGCGCTCCCCAGCGGCCGCTGCCGGCCGAGGTCTCGCGCCAGCGGACGGCGTGCAGGCCGAGCACCCCGTACGCCTCCAGGCGGCCGGAGCGGTCGCTGTCCAGCGCGGGCGTGGCGCCCGGGTGGCGGTAGTGGGTGGAGCGGATCCAGCCCTTGCGGTTCTTCAGGGGGCGGTCGCCGCCCTGGCCGTAGTCGCCGCAGCCGCCGTCGTTGCCGCAGTGCCAGTCCGGGGCGCCGCCGTAGGCCTCCACCAGCTCGTGCTTCTGGGCGACGATCTCGTGGGGGAGGTTGTGCGGCCAGCGCTGGTTGTAGTAGCCGCGGTAGGAGGTGGTGAGGAAGCGGGGCGGGTGCTTGTCGCGGCGCGTCGCGTCCGCCGACCACTGGGAGAGCGCCTTCCAGGTGAAGAGGGCGGTGGGGGTGTGGTCGCGGTGGTCCGAGCACGCTCCGTAGTCGTTGTCCTTGGGGTGCGTGGCGTCGTGGACCTGGTAGTCGGGGTCCGGGTCCATGGTGTGGACCACGGTCGGCCGGAAACGATCCATGATCGTTGCGAGGGCGTCCACCAGCGTGCTGTGCCGGTAGGTGCTCACCTTGGTACAGGGCGATCCCTTGGCCACCAGGGACTGCGCCACCGCGCCGGGCTCGTCCCACAGCTGCGGCATCCGGACGTTGCGGCCGGAGAGCATGGCGACGTTGAGGAAGATCAGCCGGGCCCGGCGGTCGCCGGCGACGAGCTCGTTCGTCTCGGCCTGCACCCCGCCCGGCAGCCGCAGGACCGACTTGCGCCAGGCGGTGAACGGGTGCCGGCCCAGCATCCGGGCGTACGCCTGGCGGAGCCCCTGGTGACGGGCGGAGGAGTAGGCCGCCTTGTCGTGGTGCTCCCGCTCCTTGCGCGGCATGCCCTCCACCCAGTTCTGCCCTATGGCCTCGCCGGCCGTCACATAGACGGAGACCACCGGGACCCCGGCGCGGACCATGTGCAGCGCGTCCGGGTTCATGAAGAAGAGGTCGTCGTCCGGGTGAGCCAGGACCTGGAGCAGCAGCGGGCCGCGCGCGTCGGCGAAGGGCTGGGTGGTGCGCGGGTCCACGGCGCGGACGGGGGAGGCGGAGGGGGCGGACTTCTCGGAACCGCTGTCACTGCATCCCGTCGCCACGGCCGCCGTGACGGCAGCGATCCCGGCGAGCACAGACCGACGCCCGACCGGACGAGCGTTCTGGAACGGAACGGTTCTGCGCTGTGAGATGTTCAACTACCTGACTCCGCTTCATTGTCCAGCGCCCCCCAGCGTGAAAAGGGACGGGGAAGAGGCCCGGCGGGTTGCCCAACTTGCTACAAAGCCTGATTTCCCCTTCGCGAGAGCCGTCGGTTTTCGGCCACTGTGGCGCGCACGACACCTTGGTGCCACCACGCCATGAGGCAGAATGACCGTTCTGCCCCGAATGCCCGCAGAATGGCGGCAGGGCGGTTTGACATCTGCGCCGGTCGGGGTACCTTCTTCGGCTGCGATTGGCGCGGCTTCCGTCCTGTATGGCACACTGTTCAGGTTGCTCGGTTGAGTGCCGATGCTGCGCGCCTCCCGCCGGGAGGACTGGAAGCGAGTCCCGCAGTACTCGTCGTCCCTTATGAGGGGCGGAAGTACGGGAATCTTCCGGGAAGTGTCAGCGGGGTGCCAGCCAGGCACTCGGTGGGTGTCCTTCCCCCACAAGCCCCTTGAGCAGGGATCTCCCCTTGGGAGATCTGCTGGAAGGGGCGCGACACGCCCGACCGCGTGGGTCGGAGGTGAGCGGGGAGTGGACGGTGTTCTTCCGGTGGAGTTTCCACGGGGAAGCGCACGGCCCGGCCGAGTCCCAGAGCGTTACGAGAGACAGGACTACGAAGTAGCCATGGCGGGACAGAAGATCCGCATCCGGCTCAAGGCCTACGACCACGAGGTCATCGACTCCTCGGCGAAGAAGATCGTCGAGACGGTGACCCGCACTGGTGCGTCGGTCGCGGGCCCGGTGCCGCTGCCCACTGAGAAGAACGTGTACTGCGTCATCAAGTCGCCGCACAAGTACAAGGACTCGCGCGAGCACTTCGAGATGCGCACGCACAAGCGCCTCATCGACATCCTCGACCCCACGCCGAAGACGGTTGACTCGCTGATGCGTCTCGACCTGCCGGCGGGCGTCGACATCGAGATCAAGCTCTGAGGTGACGCGCGAGATGGCTAAGCAGATCAAGGGCGTCCTGGGCGAGAAGCTCGGCATGACGCAGGTCTGGGACGAGAACAACCGCGTCGTCCCGGTCACCGTTG
This sequence comes from Streptomyces sp. URMC 126, assembly GCF_051386555.1. Classification (NCBI taxonomy): domain Bacteria; kingdom Bacillati; phylum Actinomycetota; class Actinomycetes; order Kitasatosporales; family Streptomycetaceae; genus Streptomyces; species Streptomyces sp. URMC 126. The sequence goes on along the minus strand of NZ_JBPQTX010000085.1, from coordinate 19,119 downwards.
TCAAGGCCGGTCCCTGCGTCGTGACGCAGGTCCGCACCAACGACGCCGACGGCTACGAGTCGGTCCAGATCGCCTTCGGCGAGATCGACCCGCGCAAGGTGAACAAGCCCCTCAAGGGCCACTTCGCCAAGGCCGACGTGACCCCCCGCCGCCACCTGGTGGAGATCCGCACCTCCGACGCCGCCGAGTACACCCTCGGCCAGGAGATCACCGCGGACGTGTTCGAGGCCGGCGTCAAGGTCGACGTCACGGGCAAGAGCAAGGGCAAGGGCTTCGCCGGTGTCATGAAGCGCCACAACTTCCGTGGCCTCGGCGCCGGGCACGGCACCCAGCGCAAGCACCGCTCCCCCGGTTCGATCGGTGGCTGCGCCACCCCGGGCCGTGTGTTCAAGGGCCTCCGCATGGCGGGCCGCATGGGCAACGAGCGGGTCACCACCCAGAACCTGACCGTCCACGCCGTTGACGCGGAGAAGGGCCTGCTCCTCATCAAGGGCGCGGTTCCTGGTCCGAACGGCGGCCTCGTCCTGGTCCGTACCGCGGCCAAGGGGGCCTGAGGTAACCGATGAGCACCATTGACATCCTTTCGCCGGCAGGCGACAAGGCCGGGACCGTCGAGCTCCCCGCGGAGATCTTCGACGCGAAGGTCAGCGTTCCGCTGATCCACCAGGTCGTCGTCGCGCAGCTGGCCGCTGCCCGTCAGGGCACGCACAAGACCAAGACTCGTGGCGAGGTCCGCGGCGGTGGCAAGAAGCCGTACCGCCAGAAGGGCACCGGTCGCGCCCGTCAGGGTTCGACCCGCGCGCCGCAGTTCGCCGGTGGTGGCGTCGTGCACGGTCCCGTGCCGCGTGACTACTCGCAGCGGACCCCGAAGAAGATGAAGGCCGCCGCCCTGCGTGGCGCCCTCTCCGACCGGGCCCGCCACAGCCGTATCCACGTCGTCTCCGGCGTGGTCGACGGCGCGGTGTCCACCAAGGCCGCGAAGAGCCTGTTCGGCAAGATCTCCGAGCGCAAGAACGTGCTCCTGGTCGCCGAGCGCTCCGACGAGGCCGCGTGGCTCTCCGCGCGCAACCTGCCCCAGGTGCACATCCTGGAGCCGGGCCAGCTGAACACGTACGACGTGCTCGTCTCCGACGACGTGGTCTTCACCCAGGCCGCCTTCGAGTCCTTCGTGTCTGGCCCCAAGGCCGCTGAAGGGAGCGAAGCCTGATGACTGAGGCCGTCGTCACCAGCAAGACGTTCTCGGACCCGCGCGACCTCCTGGTCAAGCCGGTCGTCTCCGAGAAGAGCTACGCGCTGCTGGACGAGAACAAGTACACGTTCATCGTCGACCCGCGCGCCAACAAGACCCAGATCAAGCAGGCCGTCGAGGCGGTCTTCTCGGTCAAGGTCACCGGGGTCAACACGATCAACCGTCAGGGTAAGCGCAAGCGCACCAAGACCGGTTTCGGCAAGCGCGCCAACACCAAGCGCGCCATCGTGACCCTCGCCGAGGGCGACCGTATCGACATCTTCGGCGGCCCGGTCTCCTAACGGAGTTCCGAGTCGTCCGATATCGGACGAGGACTGAAAAATGGGTATCCGCAAGTACAAGCCGACGACTCCGGGCCGTCGTGGCTCCAGCGTCGCCGACTTTGTCGAGATCACGCGGTCCACGCCGGAGAAGTCGCTGGTCCGCCCGCTGCACAGCAAGGGCGGCCGTAACAACGCCGGTCGTGTGACCGTCCGCCACCAGGGCGGTGGCCACAAGCGCGCCTACCGTGTGATCGACTTCCGTCGTCACGACAAGGACGGCGTGCCGGCCAAGGTCGCTCACATCGAGTACGACCCCAACCGCACCGCGCGCATCGCGCTGCTCCACTACGTGGACGGCGAGAAGCGCTACATCATCGCGCCGCGCGGCCTCGGCCAGGGCGACCGTATTGAGAACGGCCCCGGGGCCGACATCAAGCCGGGCAACAACCTGCCGCTGCGCAACATCCCGGTCGGTACGACCATCCACGCCATCGAGCTGCGTCCCGGTGGCGGCGCGAAGATCGCCCGCTCCGCCGGTTCCTCCGTGCAGCTGCTGGCGAAGGAGGGCACCATGGCCCACCTTCGTATGCCGTCCGGTGAGATCCGCCTGGTCGACGTGCGCTGCCGCGCCACCGTCGGTGAGGTCGGCAACGCCGAGCAGTCGAACATCAACTGGGGCAAGGCCGGCCGCATGCGCTGGAAGGGCGTCCGCCCGACCGTCCGCGGTGTCGCGATGAACCCGGTCGACCACCCGCACGGTGGTGGTGAGGGCAAGACCTCCGGTGGTCGCCACCCGGTCTCCCCGTGGGGTCAGAAGGAGGGTCGTACTCGTTCTCCCAAGAAGGCGAGCAACAAGTACATCGTCCGCCGCCGCAAGACGAACAAGAAGCGCTAGGAGCGGGTTTAGATGCCGCGTAGTCTCAAGAAGGGGCCCTTCGTCGACGACCACCTGATCAAGAAGGTGGACGCCCAGAACGAAGCAGGCACCAAGAACGTCATCAAGACCTGGTCCCGCCGCTCCATGATCGTGCCGGCCATGCTCGGCCACACGCTGGCGGTGCACAACGGCAAGACCCACGTCCCGGTGTTCGTCACCGAGTCGATGGTCGGCCACAAGCTCGGCGAGTTCTCGCCGACCCGCACCTTCCGCGGCCACGTCAAGGACGACCGGAAGTCGAAGCGCCGCTAACCGCGGGGTGTGAACGACTATGACTGACACCGAAGGGACAACCATGGAAGCCAGGGCCCAGGCGCGGTACATCCGCGTCACGCCCATGAAGGCCCGCCGCGTGGTGGACCTCATCCGTGGCATGGACGCCACGGAGGCTCAGGCGGTCCTGCGTTTCGCCCCGCAGGCCGCGAGCGTGCCGGTCGGCAAGGTGCTGGACAGCGCCATTGCCAACGCCGCGCACAACTACGACCACTCTGACGTCGACAGCCTCTACATCTCCGAGGCCTACGTCGACGAGGGCCCGACCCTGAAGCGGTTCCGTCCGCGCGCCCAGGGCCGCGCCTACCGGATCCGCAAGCGGACCAGCCACATCACCGTGGTCGTCAGCAGCAAGGAAGGAACCCGGTAATGGGCCAGAAGGTTAACCCGCACGGGTTCCGGCTCGGTGTGACCACGGACTTCAAGTCCCGCTGGTACGCCGACAAGCTGTACAAGGACTACGTCAAGGAAGACGTTGCCATTCGTCGCATGATGACGAAGGGCATGGAGCGCGCCGGCATCTCCAAGGTCGAGATCGAGCGCACCCGCGACCGCGTCCGCGTCGACATCCACACCGCTCGTCCGGGCATCGTCATCGGCCGCCGCGGCGCCGAGGCCGACCGCATCCGCGGCGAGCTGGAGAAGCTCACCGGCAAGCAGGTCCAGCTGAACATCCTCGAGGTCAAGAACCCCGAGGTCGACGCTCAGCTGGTCGCGCAGGCCGTCGCCGAGCAGCTGTCCTCCCGCGTCTCCTTCCGTCGCGCCATGCGCAAGAGCATGCAGTCGACGATGAAGGCCGGCGCCAAGGGCATCAAGATCCAGTGCGGTGGCCGTCTCGGCGGCGCCGAGATGTCCCGCTCGGAGTTCTACCGCGAGGGCCGTGTGCCCCTGCACACGCTCCGCGCGAACGTCGACTACGGCTTCTTCGAGGCCAAGACCACCTTCGGCCGCATCGGCGTGAAGGTCTGGATCTACAAGGGCGACGTCAAGAACATCGCCGAGGTCCGCGCCGAGAACGCCGCCGCCCGTGCGGGCAACCGCCCGTCGCGTGGCGCCGGCGACCGCCCGGCCCGTGGCCGTGGTGGCGAGCGTGGCGGCCGCGGCCGCAAGCCGCAGCAGGCTGCCGAGGCCCCCAAGGCCGAGGCCACCGCTGCTCCGGCTGAGTCCACCGGAACGGAGGCCTGACCGACATGCTGATCCCTCGCAGGGTCAAGCACCGCAAGCAGCACCACCCCAAGCGGAACGGCATGGCCAAGGGTGGCACCGAGCTGGCGTTCGGTGAGTACGGCATCCAGGCCCTGACCCCGGCCTACGTGACGAACCGGCAGATCGAGTCCGCTCGTATCGCCATGACCCGTCACATCAAGCGTGGCGGCAAGGTGTGGATCAACATCTACCCGGACCGTCCGCTCACGAAGAAGCCCGCCGAGACCCGCATGGGTTCCGGTAAGGGTTCCCCGGAGTGGTGGGTCGCGAACGTCAAGCCCGGTCGGGTGATGTTCGAGCTGTCCTTCCCGAACGAAAAGGTTGCTCGTGAGGCGCTGACCCGCGCCGCCCACAAGCTTCCGATGAAGTGCCGCATTGTTCGGCGCGAGGCAGGTGAGTCGTGATGGCTGCCGGTACCAAGGCGACCGAGCTGCGTGAGCTGAACAACGAGGACCTCGTTGCCAAGCTCCGTGAGGCCAAGGAAGAGCTGTTCAACCTCCGCTTCCAGGCGGCGACCGGACAGCTTGAGAACCACGGCCGGCTGAAGGCCGTCCGCAAGGACATCGCCCGGATCTACACCCTGATGCGCGAGCGCGAGCTCGGCATCGAGACGGTGGAGAGCGCCTGATGAGCGAGAAGAACATGACTGAGACGAACGAGCGCGGCTTCCGCAAGACCCGTGAGGGCCTCGTCGTCAGCGACAAGATGGACAAGACCGTCGTCGTCGCTGTCGAGGACCGCGTCAAGCACGCGCTGTACGGCAAGGTCATCCGCCGTACCAACAAGCTCAAGGCGCACGACGAGCAGAACGCCGCGGGTGTCGGCGACCGCGTCCTCCTGATGGAGACCCGGCCGCTGTCCGCGACGAAGCGCTGGCGCGTCGTCGAGATCCTCGAGAAGGCCAAGTAATCACCTGAGGGCATCGGCCCCCAGGTAAGTTCCGCCAGGCTCGGCGGTGGGCCTCGGACACGTACTCCGTGGACGAGGCCCCCGCCGGGAACCGGCAGACGATCAGGAGATAGACGTGATCCAGCAGGAGTCGCGACTTCGCGTCGCCGACAACACTGGTGCCAAGGAGATCCTTTGCATCCGTGTTCTCGGTGGCTCGGGTCGCCGCTACGCGGGCATCGGTGACGTCATCGTCGCCACCGTCAAGGACGCGATCCCCGGTGGCAACGTGAAGAAGGGCGACGTCGTCAAGGCCGTCGTCGTTCGCACCGTCAAGGAGCGCCGCCGTCCGGACGGCTCGTACATCCGCTTCGACGAGAACGCGGCCGTCATCCTCAAGAACGACGGTGACCCCCGCGGCACCCGTATCTTCGGCCCCGTCGGCCGAGAGCTGCGCGAGAAGAAGTTCATGAAGATCGTCTCGCTCGCGCCGGAGGTGCTGTAAGCATGAAGATCAAGAAGGGCGACCTGGTTCAGGTCATCACCGGCAAGGACAAGGGCAAGACGGGCAAGGTCATCCAGGCCATGCCCGCCGAGGACCGCGTCCTGGTCGAGGGTGTCAACCGGGTCAAGAAGCACACCAAGGCCGGCCAGACCGCCCGTGGTTCGAAGACCGGCGGCATCGTCACGACCGAGGCCCCCATCCACGTGAGCAACGTTCAGCTCGTCGTGGAGAAGGACGGCAAGAAGGTCGTCACCCGCGTCGGCTACCGCTTCGACGAGGACGGCAACAAGATCCGCGTTGCCAAGCGGACCGGTGAGGACATCTGATGACTGCCACCACCAACGCACCGCGCCTCAAGCAGCGCTACCGCGAAGAGATCATCGGCAAGCTGCGTGAGGAGTTCTCCTACGAGAACATCATGCAGGTTCCGGGCCTGACCAAGATCGTGGTCAACATGGGTGTGGGCGACGCCGCCCGCGACTCCAAGCTGATCGAGGGCGCCATCCGCGACCTCACCACGATCACCGGCCAGAAGCCGGCCGTGACCAAGGCCCGCAAGTCCATCGCGCAGTTCAAGCTGCGTGAGGGCCAGCCGATCGGCGCCCACGTCACCCTCCGTGGCGACCGCATGTGGGAGTTCCTGGACCGCACCCTGTCGCTCGCGCTGCCGCGCATCCGCGACTTCCGTGGTCTGTCCCCGAAGCAGTTCGACGGCCGGGGCAACTACACCTTCGGTCTCACGGAGCAGGTCATGTTCCACGAGATCGACCAGGACAAGATCGACCGGGTCCGGGGCATGGACATCACCGTGGTCACCACGGCGACCAACGACGACGAGGGTCGTGCCCTCCTTCGTCACCTCGGCTTCCCGTTCAAGGAGAACTGACCGTGGCGAAGAAGTCCCTGATCGCTAAGGCCTCGCGCAAGCCGAAGTTCTCGGTCCGCGCGTACACCCGCTGCAACCGCTGCGGCCGGCCGCACTCCGTTTACCGCAAGTTCGGCCTCTGCCGCGTGTGCCTTCGTGAGATGGCTCACCGTGGCGAGCTGCCGGGCGTGACCAAGAGCTCCTGGTAATCCCCTACTTGGGTAACCAGGGCTCTCGGTAAGCCTGTGGACGGCGGGCACCCGCCCCGGCTCTCCCGTAGAGTTGAGGGGTTGGGCGCCCGCCGCCCATGACCGCACGCGCCCCGCACCTCTGTGCGGGCCGCATAACGTCGCTTACTACGCCGTAGGTCCCCGCGCCGCACCCGCCCCGACCATGTTCGGGGAGAGGGATGGCGCAGATAGGAAACCCCGGCGAGAGAGGCCGAAGGCCAAACATGACCATGACCGATCCGATCGCAGACATGCTGACCCGTCTGCGGAACGCGAACTCGGCTTACCACGACACCGTGGCCATGCCCCACAGCAAGATCAAGGCGCACATCGCCGAGATCCTGCAGCAGGAGGGCTACATCACCGGCTGGAAGGTCGAGGACGCCGAGGTCGGCAAGTCCCTGATCCTCGAGCTGAAGTTCGGCCCGAACCGTGAGCGCTCCATCGCGGGCATCAAGCGGATCTCGAAGCCGGGCCTGCGGGTCTACGCAAAGTCCACCAACCTGCCGAAGGTCCTCGGCGGTCTGGGCGTGGCGATCATCTCCACGTCCCACGGCCTCCTGACCGGCCAGCAGGCACAGAAGAAGGGCGTGGGTGGGGAAGTCCTCGCCTACGTCTGGTAATCGGGAACGGAGGAAGAGCTAATGTCGCGCATTGGCAAGCTGCCCATCCAGGTTCCCGCTGGTGTGGACGTCACCATCGATGGCCGCTCGGTCCAGGTGAAGGGTCCCAAGGGCTCCCTTTCCCTCGACATCTCGGCGCCCATCGAGATCGCTAAGGGCGAGGACGGCGTTCTGAACGTCACCCGTCCCAACGACGAGCGTCAGAACAAGGCCCTGCACGGTCTGTCGCGCACGCTGGTGGCGAACATGATCACCGGCGTGACCCAGGGTTACAGCAAGAAGCTTGAGATCAGCGGTGTCGGTTACCGCGTCCAGGCGAAGGGCTCCAACCTGGAGTTCTCGCTGGGCTACAGCCACCCGATCCTGGTCGAGGCCCCCGAGGGCATCACCTTCAAGGTGGAGTCCCCGACCAAGCTGACTGTCGAGGGCATCGACAAGCAGAAGGTCGGCGAGGTCGCCGCGAACATCCGCAAGCTGCGGAAGCCCGACCCGTACAAGGCCAAGGGTGTCAAGTACGAGGGCGAAGTCATCCGCCGCAAGGTCGGAAAGGCTGGTAAGTAAGCCATGGCATACGGTGTGAAGATCGCTAAGGGCGACGCGTACAAGCGCGCCGCCGCGAAGCGCCGCCACATCCGGATCCGCAAGCGGATCTCGGGTACGGCCGAGCGTCCGCGTCTGGTCGTGACGCGGTCCAACCGCGGCATCGTCGCCCAGGTCATCGACGACATCCAGGGGCACACCCTGGCGTCGGCGTCGCACCTGGACGCGTCGATCCGCGGCGGCGAGGGCGACAAGAGCGCCCAGGCGAAGAAGGTGGGCGCCCTGGTCGCCGAGCGTGCCAAGGCCGCCGGCGTCGAGGCCGTCGTGTTCGACCGCGGTGGCAACCAGTACGCCGGGCGCATCGCCGCTCTGGCGGACGCCGCCCGCGAAGCCGGGCTGAAGTTCTAAGCCCCGGTTCCGGAGCTAGCGGACGTAACAGAGAGAGGTAATTCCAATGGCTGGACCCCAGCGCCGCGGAAGCGGTGCCGGTGGCGGCGAGCGGCGGGACCGGAAGGGCCGTGACGGTGGCGCTGCCGCCGAGAAGACCGCGTACGTCGAGCGCGTAGTCGCGATCAACCGCGTCGCCAAGGTTGTCAAGGGTGGCCGTCGCTTCAGCTTCACCGCGCTCGTCGTGGTGGGCGATGGTGACGGCACGGTCGGTGTCGGTTACGGCAAGGCCAAGGAAGTTCCGGCTGCCATCGCCAAGGGCGTGGAAGAGGCCAAGAAGAACTTCTTCAAGGTCCCCCGGATCCAGGGCACCATCCCCCACCCGATCCAGGGCGAGAAGGCGGCCGGTGTCGTCCTGCTCAAGCCCGCCACCCCCGGTACCGGTGTTATCGCCGGTGGCCCGGTGCGTGCGGTGCTCGAGTGCGCCGGCGTCCACGACATCCTGTCGAAGTCGCTCGGTTCGTCGAACCCGATCAACATCGTGCACGCCACGGTGGAGGCCCTCAAGGGACTGCAGCGTCCCGAGGAGATCGCCGCCCGTCGTGGTCTGCCGCTCGAGGACGTCGCGCCCGCCGCCCTGCTGCGTGCGCGTGCGGGGGCGGGTGCGTAATGGCTCGTCTCAAGGTCACGCAGACCAAGTCCTACATCGGCAGCAAGCAGAACCACCGCGACACCCTGCGTTCGCTCGGTCTGAAGAAGATCAACGACGTGGTTGTCAAGGAAGACCGTCCCGAGATCCGCGGCATGGTGCACACCGTCCGCCACCTCGTCACGGTCGAGGAGGTCGACTGACATGGCGGAGCAGAACCCGCTGAAGGTCCACAACCTCCGTCCGGCTCCCGGCGCCAAGACCGCCAAGACCCGTGTGGGTCGTGGTGAGGCGTCGAAGGGTAAGACGGCCGGTCGTGGTACCAAGGGCACCAAGGCCCGCTACCAGGTTCCGGAGCGCTTCGAGGGTGGGCAGATGCCCCTCCACATGCGCCTCCCGAAGCTGAAGGGCTTCAAGAACCCCGCCCACAAGCAGTTCCAGGTCGTGAACCTGGACAAGCTGGCCGCGCTCTACCCGCAGGGTGGCGAGGTCACGGTGGCCGACCTGGTCGCCAAGGGCGCGGTGCGCAAGAACGAGCTCGTCAAGGTCCTGGGCCAGGGCGAGATCTCCGTGGCGATCCAGGTGACGGTCGACGCCGTCTCCGGTTCCGCCAAGGAGAAGATCGCCGCCGCCGGCGGCACCGTCACCGAACTCATCTGAGTTCGTTGATCCGACAACCGGGGATGTCCCATCAGGGGCATCCCCGGTTGGTCGTTCCTAGCCGGGCACGGTCGCCGGTAAGGTGGCGTGGACTGTTGCTGTACCCATGGGGGGACTCACCCCCGGGTCGTGCGGACTGTGCCCGTACGGCTATGGCTGATATGTATTCGTCGATCCTCAAGACCGTTACCTCTCACGTGGGTGCGTGAGAGGCGCAGGAGGCACCGTGCTCACCGCGTTCGCCCGGGCGTTCAAGACGCCCGACCTGCGCAAGAAGCTGCTGTTCACGCTGGGCATCATGGTGCTCTACCGGCTCGGGTCGCAGGTCCCGATCCCGGGGGTCAACTACCAGAATGTCCAGACGTGTGTCGACCAGGCCAAGAGTGGTCAGGGCCTGTTCGGCCTCGTGAACATGTTCAGTGGTGGCGCGCTGCTGCAGATCACGATCTTCGCGCTGGGGGTCATGCCGTACATCACGGCGAGCATCATCCTGCAGCTGCTCACGGTCGTGATCCCCCGGCTGGAGGCCCTGAAGAAGGAAGGGCAGTCCGGCCAGGCCAAGATCACGCAGTACACGCGTTATCTGACCATCGCGCTCGCCGTCCTCCAGGGCACCGGACTCGTCGCCGTCGCGCGCAACGGCGCGCTCTTCGGCAACTGCCCGGTCGCGTCCGAGATCGTGCCCAACCACTCCATCTTCACGACCATCACGATGGTCATCACCATGACCGCGGGCACCGCGCTGATCATGTGGCTCGGTGAGCTCGTCACCGACCGCGGCATCGGCAACGGCATGTCGATCCTGATGTTCACCTCGATCGCCGCGCAGTTCCCGAGCGCGCTGTGGGCGATCAAGCTCCAGGGCAAGCTGATGGGCGGCTGGCTGGAGTTCGGCCTCGTCATCCTCTGCGGCCTGGCGATGGTCGGCCTGGTGGTCTTCGTCGAGCAGGCCCAGCGCCGCGTGCCCGTGCAGTACGCGAAGCGCATGATCGGCCGCCGCTCGTACGGCGGGACGTCGACCTACATCCCGCTCAAGGTGAACCAGGCGGGCGTCATCCCCGTGATTTTCGCCTCGTCCCTGCTCTACATCCCGGCGCTGCTGGTGCAGTTCACCGACTCCAAGGACTCGGGCTGGGCGCAGTGGGTCCAGGCCAACCTGGTCAAGGGCGACCACCCCATCTACATGGCCACTTACTTCCTGCTGATCGTTTTCTTCGCCTTCTTCTACGTCGCCATCTCCTTCAACCCCGAAGAAGTTGCAGACAACATGAAGAAGTATGGTGGGTTCATCCCGGGCATCCGGGCGGGACGTCCCACCGCGGAGTACCTGAGCTACGTGCTGAACCGCATCACGTGGCCGGGCTCTCTCTACCTGGGCCTGATCGCCCTGGTGCCCACCGTGGCGCTGGTCACACTCAACGCGAACCAGAACTTCCCATTCGGGGGAACCAGCATCCTGATCATCGTGGGTGTCGGTCTGGAGACGGTGAAGCAGATCGAGAGCCAGCTTCAGCAGCGCAACTACGAAGGGTTCCTCCGCTGATGCGAATCGTCCTCGTCGGGCCGCCCGGCGCCGGCAAGGGTACGCAGGCCGCGTACCTCGCCAAGAATCTCGCGATCCCGCACATCTCGACGGGCGACCTTTTCCGGGCGAACATCAGCCAGGGCACCCCGCTGGGTGTCGAGGCCCAGGAGTACATGCGCGCCGGCCAGCTGGTCCCGGACTCGGTGACCGTCGGCATGGCCGAGGACCGGATGAACCAGGACGACGCGGCGGGCGGCTTCCTGCTGGACGGCTTCCCGCGCAACATCGGCCAGGCCGAGGCGCTGGACGCCTATCTGCAGGGCAAGGGCCTGAAGCTGGACGCCGTCCTGGACCTGGAGGTCCCCGAGGACGAGGTGGTCAAGCGGATCGCCGGCCGCCGGATCTGCCGCGCGGACAGCAGCCACGTGTTCCACGTGATCTACAACCGCTCGGAGACCGAGGGCGTCTGCGACGTCTGCGGTGGCGAGCTCTACCAGCGTGACGACGACCGTGAGGACACGGTCCGCAAGCGGCTGGAGGTCTACCACAGCGAGACCGAGCCGATCATCGACTACTACAAGGCCCAGGGCCTGGTGGTGACGATCTCCGCGCTCGGCAAGGTCGCCGAGGTGACCCAGCGGGCCATGGAGGCGCTCCCCGCGCGGGACGGCGCCTGACCCACACCCGTGGTGTACGGCCGCGATGCCCTTCGGGGTATCGCGGCCGTAGTGTTGTTTGAACCGGTATCCCCGTGAATTTTTCCGTGTACGTGTCGTCGAGCCGAGGAAGGCCCCCATGGCGGTAGAGATCAAGACCCCGGACCAGATCGCGAAGATGCGCGAGGCGGGGCTGGTCGTCGCCGCCATCCACGCCGCCACCCGCGAGGCGGCGGTGCCGGGCGCGACCACCAAGGACCTGGACGACGTCGCCCGCAAGGTGCTGGCCGAGCACGGTGCCAAGTCGAACTTCCTCGGCTACGGCGGCTTCCCCGCGACGATCTGCACCTCGGTGAACGAGGTCGTCGTCCACGGCATCCCGAGCGCGGAGACCGTCCTGAAGGACGGCGACATCATCTCGATCGACGCCGGCGCCATCGTGGACGGCTGGCACGGCGACGCGGCCTTCACGGCCTTCGTGGGCACCGGGCACGCCCCGGAGCTGGTGGAGCTCTCCCGGGTGACCGAGGAGTCCATGTGGGCCGGCATCGCGGCCGTGCGGAACGGCAACCGGCTGGTGGACGTCTCCCGGGCCATCGAGACGTACATCCGCCGCCAGCCGCGCCCGGCGACCGGCAAGTACGGGATCATCGAGGACTACGGCGGGCACGGCATCGGCTCCGAGATGCACATGGATCCGCACCTGCTGAACTACGTCTCCCGCAAGCGGGGCCGCGGCCCGAAGCTGGTCCCGGGCTTCTGCATCGCGATCGAGCCGATGGTCTCCCTCGGCACGCCGCGGACGCACGTCCTGGAGGACGACTGGACGGTCCTCACCGACGACCTGACCTGGTCCTCGCACTGGGAGCACTCCGTCGCCCTGACGGAGGACGGGCCGCTGGTGCTCACCGCCGTGGACGGCGGGAAGGCCAAGCTGGCCGAGCTGGGCGTGACGGCGGCGCCGGATCCGCTGGGCTGAGGTCCGGCTCGTGGCGGGCCTTCCGGGTGGGGAAGCCGCCGCTTAAGGATCACCGCGGCTGGGCAAGCACCCCTGGATTAGTCTTTCCGGTTGCCCTGACGTAGACTGATGCGTCGGCTCTCGTGTATCCGCATGCCCGCGTTCGCGCGGGGGTACGAATCCCGGAGTCGATCAAGGTAGCCGATTCGAAAGGCGAAGCGTGGCCAAGAAGCAAGGTGCCATCGAGATTGAGGGCACCGTGATCGAGTCTCTGCCGAACGCCATGTTCAAGGTGGAGCTCCAGAACGGTCACAAGGTCCTCGCGCACATCAGCGGCAAGATGCGGATGCACTACATCCGTATCCTTCCCGACGACCGGGTCGTAGTGGAGCTCTCTCCGTACGACCTGACGCGCGGACGGATCGTCTACCGCTACAAGTAGATCTTGTCGGCATCCCGCCTCGGCGGGGTGGTGGCACTGACCCGGAGAACCTCACATCCCATGAAGGTCAAGCCGAGCGTCAAGAAGATCTGCGACAAGTGCAAGGTGATCCGCCGCCACGGCCGGGTCATGGTCATCTGCGACAACCTGCGCCACAAGCAGCGCCAGGGCTGACGCACACCGAACCGCACTCCGCAGTTCTTCGCGCGACGCGAGCAACGTACATACGCAGGGCCCGTCCCTCTCTGTAAGGAGGGCGACACCCCCGGTTTCGGAGGCCGGGGACCCAGTCCGTACCAACTCTTCGCCCCGGCGGAGGGGACGGCGGCTGGGAGCGGTCCTGTGGAAGACCTCCGACGAACATCTGGAGCCATTCAATGGCACGCGTTTCCGGTGTCGACATCCCGCGTGACAAGCGCGTGGAGGTCGCACTCACCTACGTCTTCGGTATCGGCCGCACCCAGTCGAAGGCGACTCTCGCCGCCACCGGTGTGAACCCGAACACCCGCGTTCGTGACCTGGCCGAAGAGGACCTGGTCAAGATCCGCGAGTACGTGGACGCCAACCTCAAGACCGAGGGTGACCTCCGTCGCGAGATCCAGGCCGACATCCGCCGCAAGGTCGAGATCGGCTGCTACCAGGGTCTGCGTCACCGTCGTGGCCTGCCGGTCCACGGTCAGCGCACCAGCACGAACGCTCGTACCCGCAAGGGCCCGCGTCGCGCCATCGCCGGCAAGAAGAAGCCGGGCAAGAAGTAGTCCTCAGCGGACGCTTGACCACGCGGTCTTCGCTGTAGGACCGACCACCTCCCTGTAGGAGTAAGAGATGCCCCCCAAGGGTCGTCAGGGCGCTGCCAAGAAGGTGCGCCGCAAGGAAAAGAAGAACGTCGCTCACGGCCACGCGCACATCAAGAGCACGTTCAACAACACGATCGTGTCCATCACGGACCCGACCGGCAACGTGATCTCCTGGGCCTCCGCCGGCCACGTCGGCTTCAAGGGCTCGCGCAAGTCCACCCCGTTCGCCGCGCAGATGGCCGCCGAGTCGGCCGCTCGCCGCGCGCAGGAGCACGGCATGCGCAAGGTCGACGTCTTCGTCAAGGGTCCCGGCTCCGGCCGTGAGACCGCGATCCGCTCCCTCCAGGCCACCGGCCTTGAGGTCGGCTCGATCCAGGACGTGACGCCCACGCCCCACAACGGCTGCCGTCCGCCCAAGCGTCGCCGCGTCTGACGACGGCTGCTTGATCTGAGGATCCGGGCGGTACGGCTCTGCGGAGCCGTATCGCCCGTACCCTTGTAATTCAGGGCATCAAATAGTGGGTGCCCCTGACTGAAGGAAACACTTCATGCTGATCGCTCAGCGTCCCTCGCTGACCGAAGAGGTCGTCGACGAGTTCCGCTCGCGGTTCGTGATCGAGCCGCTGGAGCCGGGCTTCGGCTACACCCTCGGCAACTCCCTGCGTCGTACGCTCCTCTCCTCGATCCCGGGTGCGGCGGTCACGTCCATCCGCATCGACGGCGTCCTGCACGAGTTCACCACCGTGCCGGGTGTCAAGGAGGACGTCACCGACCTCATCCTCAACATCAAGCAGCTGGTCGTCTCCTCGGAGCACGACGAGCCGGTCGTGATGTACCTGCGCAAGCAGGGCCCGGGTCTGGTCACCGCCGCCGACATCGCCCCGCCGGCCGGCGTCGAGGTGCACAACCCCGACCTGGTCCTGGCGACCCTGAACGCCAAGGGCAAGCTGGAGATGGAGCTGACCGTCGAGCGCGGTCGCGGCTACGTCTCCGCCGTCCAGAACAAGCAGGTGGGCCAGGAGATTGGCCGTATCCCGGTCGACTCCATCTACTCGCCGGTCCTCAAGGTCACCTACAAGGTCGAGGCGACCCGAGTCGAGCAGCGCACCGACTTCGACAAGCTGATCGTCGACGTCGAGACCAAGCAGGCGATGCGCCCGCGTGACGCCATGGCGTCCGCCGGCAAGACGCTGGTCGAGCTGTTCGGTCTCGCCCGCGAGCTGAACATCGACGCCGAGGGCATCGACATGGGTCCGTCCCCGACGGACGCCGCCCTGGCCGCCGACCTGGCGCTGCCGATCGAGGAGCTGGAGCTCACGGTCCGCTCCTACAACTGCCTCAAGCGCGAGGGCATCCACTCCGTGGGTGAGCTCGTCGCCCGCTCCGAGGCCGACCTGCTCGACATCCGCAACTTCGGTGCGAAGTCGATCGACGAGGTCAAGGCGAAGCTGGCCGGTATGGGCCTGGCGCTGAAGGACTCGCCTCCCGGCTTCGACCCGACCGCCGCCGCCGACGCTTTTGGCGCCGATGACGACGCGGACGCGGGTTTCGTGGAGACCGAGCAGTACTGAGCTCGGGCCTCACGGCCTGATTTCGGCTGCCGGCCGGCTTCGGCTGGTCGCGCAGTTCCCCGCGCCCCTTTGGGGCGCGGGCCCCTCCGGACGTTCGAAAGAGCGCCCGGATCTCCGACAGGCGTCCGCCTGCTCGGATACTGACTCCGGTACCTGATACGGCCGGGGCAGACCAAAGGAGAAACACCATGCCGCGTCCCACCAAGGGTGCCCGTCTGGGCGGCGGTGCCGCGCACGAGAAGCTGATGCTGGCGAACCTCGCCCGCTCCCTCTTCGAGCACGGCCGCATCACCACCACCGAGGCCAAGGCCCGTCGCCTGCGCCCGGTGGCGGAGCGCCTGATCACCAAGGCGAAGAAGGGCGACATCCACAACCGTCGCCAGGTGCTGCAGACGATCACCGACAAGGGCATCGTCCACACCCTCTTCACCGAGATCGCTCCGCGCTACGCCGAGCGTCCGGGTGGCTACACCCGCATCACCAAGATCGGTAACCGCCGTGGCGACAACGCGCCCATGGCCGTGATCGAGCTGGTCGAGGGCGAGATCGCCAAGAAGGCGACCGTCGCCGAGGCCGAGGCCGCCACCAAGCGTGCGGTCAAGGAGGCCGACGAGGCCAAGGCCGCCGAGGCGGCCGAGGAGTCGAAGGACGCCTGACATCGCTGATGCGTGTCAGTGACGGGCCCGCCCCTTTTCGGGGGGGGGCCCGTCCCGCATTTCTGTGAGAGGAACTCTCGGTGAGTGACGAGGTGGAGCCCGGTCGCGTCCGGGTGCGGCTGGACCTGTCGTACGACGGCCGGGACTTCTCCGGCTGGGCCAAGCAGCGTGAGGGTCAGCGCACGGTGCAGGGCGAGCTGGAGGACGCGATCCGGACCGTGACGCGGTCCAAGGAGACGTACGAGCTGACGGTCGCCGGCCGGACGGACGCCGGGGTGCACGCCCGCGGCCAGGTCGCCCACGTCGACCTGCCCGTCGAGGTGTGGGCCGAGCACGAGGACAAGCTGCTGCGCCGGCTGGCCGGCCGGCTGCCGCACGACGTCCGGGTGTGGCGCGTGGCGGAGGCGCCCGCCGGGTTCAACGCGCGGTTCTCCGCGATCTGGCGCCGGTACGCGTACCGGGTCGTGGACCACCCGGCCGGAGTCGACCCGCTGCTGCGCGGACACGTGCTGTGGCACGACTGGCCGCTGGACGTCGACGCGATGAACGCGGCGGCCGAACGGCTCGTCGGGGAACACGATTTCGCGGCGTACTGCAAGAAGCGCGAGGGTGCCACGACCATCCGTACGCTCCAGCGGCTCGACTGGGAGCGGGACGCGTCCGGGGTGATCACCGCGACCGTGAAGGCCGACGCGTTCTGCCACAACATGGTGCGGTCGCTGGTCGGCGCGCTGCTGTTCGTCGGCGACGGGCACCGGCCGGTGGACTGGCCGGGGAAGGTGCTGGCGGCCGGGGTGCGGGACTCGGCGGTGCACGTGGTGAAGCCGCACGGGCTGACGCTGGAGGAGGTCGGCTACCCGGCCGACTCCGAGCTCGCCGCCCGCAACCGGGAAGCGCGCAACAAGCGCACGCTCCCCGGTTCGTCGGGTTGCTGCTAGGCCGTCACTTCGTCTCGGCGGCCGGGCAGTTGACGGCCAGGTCGCTGTTGACGGTGAGGTACGGGCGGACGCCGCCGACCGTCGGGTAGATGTCGGTCTTGTTTCGGTCGACGATGTCGCCGACGATCCGTCCGATCCGCACCGGCTCGGCGTCGCCGGCCAGCCGCAGCGCCAGGTCCCAGATCGCGCCCTCGTCCCCGCGGGCCGCCTTGAGCTGCGAGTTGCGCAGGGTGAAGCGGAAGGTCGTCGGGTCCAGGACGGTGACCTCGGCCGAGATGTCGGCCGCGGACTCGGAGCGCGGGGTGCCGATGACGAACGGCTTGGTGTCCTCGGTGAACGAGGTGCCGTAGAGCCGGCCCTGGACCGTGAACGACGTCTCGGACTGGCGGATCGTCAGGGCCTCGGCGTGCGCGTCGCGGTACCAGGCGCGCAGGGCCAGGTACCCGTCGACCGTCGGGTAGGCGATCATCCAGGTGAACGGGGAGCCGGGCAGCGGCTCCAGGCCGAGGAGGTTCTTGCCCTCGGCGAGGTGGGAGACGACGCGGCGGCGCGCCTTGTCCTCGTCGCGGACGACGTGCAGGTCCCAGCGGCCCTCGCCGAGGCGCAGCTTGGCGCGGTCCAGGACGGCGGTGTAGGGGGCGCCCGGAGCGGCGGGAGTGGCGAGCGGGACGCTGACCGGCTTGCCCTCCTTGCGGCGGGTGACGGTCAGCGAGAGGTCGTCGCCGGCCAGGCCCTTGCCGTCGACGGAGACGACGATGTTGCCGTCGGCGTCGACGCGCGTGGAGGCGGTGGCCTTCAGCGGTCGGCGGACTATCTCCTTCAGGGCCTCCGAGACCGGCTTGCGGGCCGGCTGGGCGACCGGGCGGTGGCGCAGGGGCCGGATCACCTTGCCGATGGTGCGGCGCAGGCTCTGGCCGAGCGGGGCGCTCTTGTCGGCGGCGGCCTGGTCGGCGGCCGGGCGCGGGCGGGTGTCGACGCCGAGGCTGCGGATCAGGTCCTCGTAGGCGTCGGCGATCTGCTCGGGGGCGTAGCGCTGGGCGGACACCTTGGCGGCGGCGCCCATGGTGCGGCGCAGCTCGTCGTCCTCGATGAGCTTGAGGAGGCCCTTGGCGATGCCCTCGCTGTCGCCGACGGGGACGAGGAGGCCGTCCTTGCCGTCGGTGATGATCTCGCCGGGGCCGTGCGGGCAGTCGGTGGCGACGACGGGGACGCCGCAGTTCATGGCCTCCACGATCGTCATGCCGAACGACTCCTCGCGGGAGGTGACGGCGGCGATGGAGCCCTTGGCCCACTCGGTCTCGATGGGGGAGTGGGCGCCCATCAGAGTGATCGTTTCCGTGAGGTCCAGACGCTCGATCTGGGCACGGAGCTTGGCCAGTTCGGGGCCGCGGCCGTAGATCCGCAGGTTCCAGTCGGGGCGCTTGGCGTGCACGGTGGCCCAGGCGGCGACCAGCAGGTCGTAGCGCTTGACCGGGATGAGGCGGCCGGCGGCGACGACGAGCTTGGTGTCCGGGTCGGCGGGCTCGACCTCGGAGGGCGGGCAGCCGTTGGGGATGCAGATGATCTTCGTCTTGACGTCGGGGAACTGCTCGCGGTGGGTGCGGGCGTCCGCCTCGGAGACGGTGGTGTGGGCGTCCAGGTGCGGGATGGCGCGGTCCTGGGCGGCGCGGATGTTCGGCTCGTGGGTGCCGTAGATCCGGTGCTCCTGGCCGATCTTCAGGTAGCGGTCCTGGCCGAAGCCGGCCAGGTACATCACCAGGCCGGGGCGGGTGGCGACGACGACGTCGGCGTCCGTCTCGGCGAGGTGGTCGGCGACCCGGCGGTCGGTGAGGGCGCTGAAGTGGGCGCCCTTCGCCTCCTTGGGCGGGATGTAAGCGCTGTCCTGCGACAGAAGCGGGTCGTCGCGGTCGGCCCCGTGGTCCTCGCGGGTGTCGATCAGGTTGACCAGCTTGACCTTGGGGTGGAGCGGCAGCCGGGGGACCTTGCCGGTCCGCAGGGTCGACACGATCTCCACTTCGTGCCGGGCGGCGAGTGCGCTGGCGACGTTGAACGTGGAGCGGATGGTGCCGCCGATGCCGTACGCGTTCTGCAACAGGAAAGAGATCTTCATGGCGGTGTGTGCGCGACACGCCTCTGCCGGCGCCGCGTCCGTCCTTCCCCCTGGCCTGGGTACTCGGGGTCCGTCCCCTGCCGGACCGGTCGTGGACGACCGGTCTCTATCGGTTGAGACCGCTGACGGGGGGTTCGGTTGCCTGGGCAGCCTACATTGTGGCCTCTGTCACGCCTCGGGGGGTGGTGGGC